>CAJUQN010000009.1 GCA_910588625.1 uncultured Oscillospiraceae bacterium | reverse complement strand
GATTTCCCCGAAATTTCCTCTTATTTTCCTCTTGACTTCATACCATTAGACTCCGCCGTGCGCTTTCCCCCTTTACAAACCCTGCACCCTACGATATACTGAGATTTGACACCTATACGCCAAATTTTCCGGGATGGGTCACAGCCCCACCGCCTCCCGGCGCCCAAAGGAGGGCCCGGTCATGAAGCTGATCGTCAACGCCATCACCGCCGTCTACAATCTGCTCTGGGGCGACCTGTTCGCCATCCCCCTGCCAGGAGGCGGGGCCCTGGGAATTTCCCTGCTGGTGCTGCTGCTCATCCCCACCGGCATCTTTTTCACCATCCGCACCCGGTTCCTTCCCATCCGCCTGTTCCCGGAGATGCTGCGGGTGACTGCGGAGAAACGGACCAACCGGGAGGGGGATGCCATCTCCGGCGTCCAGGCTCTGATCGTGTCCACTGCCACCCGGGTAGGCATGGGCAACCTCATCGGCGTGGTGGCGGCTATCTCTGCGGGCGGCGCGGGCGCCGTCTTCTGGATGTGGATCACCGCGCTCATTGGCTCCTCCACCGCCTTCATTGAGGCCACTCTGGCCCAGCTCCACAAGGAAAGGGACCCGCTTTATGACGGCTGGCGGGGCGGTCCGGCCTATTATATCCACAACTTCGTCAAGGAGAAGCGGGGCGGGAAGCTGGGGCGGTATTCCATCCTGGCAGTGCTGTTCGCCGTGTCCGGCCTCATTTGCTGGTGCGGCATCAGCCAAGTCATCGCCAACTCCGTGTCCTCCGCTTTTGAGAACGCCTTTCACATCCCGCCCATCTACACCACCGTTATCCTGGTGGTTCTGTCCGCCGTCATCGTGCTGCGCAAGAATGCCACCGTGCGGGTGCTGGATGTGCTGGTGCCTATCATGGCGGCCTGCTATTTCATCATCACCCTCATTTTGATTGGCATGAACATCACTGTGCTCCCAGAGGTATTCCAGCGCATCTTTGAGGAGGCCTTCGGCATCCGTCAGGCGGCGGCGGGGGGCTTCGGCGCGGTCGTCATGAACGGCGTGAAACGGGGACTGTTCTCCAACGAGGCGGGGTCCGGCTCCGCCCCATGCGCCGCCGCGGCGGGAGATACCTCCCACCCCGCCAAGACCGGCCTGCTCCAGGCCTTGGGCGTATTTATTGATACCATCGTCATTTGCAGCTGTACCGCCTTCATCATCCTGGTGACCCCCACCGGCAAGGTGGCCGGACTGGAGGGCATGGACCTGCTCCAGGCCTCCATGCAGCACCATCTGGGGCAGTTCGGGGTAGTATTTATCGCACTGATTTTGTGGCTGTTCAGCTTTTCCACCTTCGTGGGCATCCTGTTCTATGCCCGGTCCAACGTGGCCTATCTGTTCGGCGATAACTGGCTGTCCCAGACCTTATATAAAGTGCTGGCTCTGGCGATGCTGTTCGTGGGCGGGTTGGCAGCGTACACCTTTGTGTGGGACCTGGGCGACGTTGGCGTGGGACTTATGACCGTGTTCAATATCATCGTCATCGTCCCCATGTCAAAACAGGCGCTGGAATCACTCCAGGATTATGAAAGCAAGATGAAAAAACGCAAAGAAGAATAGAAAAAAGGCCCGGTTTCCATGGAAACCGGGCCTCACCTTATTTCAGCAGTCCTTGAATCAAAATAACCAGAATCAGCACTGGGAGCACAAACTGGAAATAGGGTTTCAGGAAGCGGGGCATTTTGATGCCTTTGCCGGTGTTGGCCTCCTCCAGGTACTTGTCGAAGCCCCAGCCCCATTTGGTGACGCAGAACAGCAGATACACCAACGACCCCAGAGGCAGCAGCAGGTTGGACACCAAAAAGTCCTCGATGTCCAGCACCTGGCCCACGCTGCCGTTGGGCAGGACAGCCTCAAAATACCACAGGTTGTAGCCCAGTACGCAGGGAAGGCTGGCGATGAGGACGAACACCCCGTTGAACAGCGCCGCCTTTTTCCGGCTCCAGCCGATGTTGTCGATGCACCCGGCCAGCAGGTTTTCAAACACGGCGATCACCGTGGAGAAGCTGGCAAAGGACATGAACAGGAAGAACAGCGACCCCCACAGCCGCCCCCCGGCCATCCCGGTGAACACCTTGGGCAGGGTTACGAAGATGAGGGAAGGCCCCGCGTCCGGCGTCACATTGAAGGAAAAGCAGGCGGGGAAGATGATGAGGCCGCTCATGAGGGCCACGAAGGTGTCCAGTCCGCAGATGCGCACCGCCTCCCCGGCCAGGGTGTTGTCCCGGCTCATGTAGCTGCCGAAAATCTCCATGGCGGCGATGCCTAGGCTCAGGGTGAAGAACGCCTGGTTCATGGCGGCGGTGATTACCTTGCCAAGCCCCTGCTCCACCGCCCGCCCGAAGTCAGGCTGGAGGTAAAACTTCACGCCCTCCCCCGCTCCGGGCAGGGTCAGGCTGTGGACCGCCAGCACCACGATGAGGCCCAGCAGGCCCAGCATCATCCACTTGGTCACCCGCTCCAGCCCCCCCTGGAGGCCCAGGGAACACACCAAAAAGCCCGCCAGCACCGTGACTGCCATCCACACCGTCATCTCAGCGGGGTTGGAGCGCATGGCGGAAAACACTCCATCCACCGCCTCGTTGGTCAGACCGGAGAAGGCCCCCCCGGCAAATTTGAAGAAGTAGCCCAGCATCCATCCGGACACAGTGGTGTAGTACATCATCAGCAGATAACAGCCGATAAGGCAGAACCAGCCGTGGATGTGCCACTTGGACCCGCTGGGCTCCAGGGCCTTGTAACCCAGCACGGCGCTTTGACCGCTGGCCCGGCCCACGGCCAGCTCCATGGTCAGCACCGGCACCCCCATCAGCAGCAGGAACAGCAGGTAGAACAGCACAAACACCCCGCCGCCGTTCTCTCCGGTAACATAGGGGAATTTCCACACGTTGCCGATGCCGATGGCACAGCCTGCGCTCACCAGCAGGAAGCCCAACCGGGAACGGAAATTTTCTCGTTTCACAATTTATTTCTCCTTCCAGGGCGCTTCAAAGATGATGGGGCTGCCGCTGACGCTCACCATGCCCTCGTAGACCTCCACCGGCTCTTTATTGAGGGTCAGGCCGGGATAAAAGCCGTCAGGCGCGTCCACGTGTACCAGGGAAGCGGTCCCCTTGAGGCTGAACAGGCCCACCAGCTGGCGGTCTCTTTTTCTATGCGTGGCGTACAGGATATCGTGGGGCAGGGCCTTCACCTCATACCGGCTGTCGGTGAGGATGGGATTTTGCTTCAGCGCGGCCAGCCTTTTCATCAGGTCCGCCGTGAGTACCGGCCGGTCAGGCCAATACACATCGTCCTTGTCAAACAAACTGGGACGGTGGATGGCCTCCGCCTCCTGTCCGGCATACAACAAGGTCATGCCCTTCTGGAAATAGAGGAACGCGGTCCAGTTGAGCCGCGCCAGCCGCTCGGGGATGGCAAACACCGCCCTTGCCCGGTCGTGATTCTCCAAAAAGCGCAGCTTCACAAAGTTGCCGGGGTAGATGGACTCCTGGGCGTTCACTGCCTGGGCGTACCGCTCCAGCGGGACTTTTCCCTCCAGATAGTCCTGAAACACCGGGAAAATGTCGTAGTCATAGCAGGCGTCAAAGGCCTGATACGCCTCGGAGTCAGACAAGATCTCGATCCCCTGGGCCCGGCACTCCCGGATCATGGAGGGTTCCACCGATTCCGCCAGCCAGAAGCAGCCGGGGCGGACCTTCTCCACCTCTTCCCGCGCCTTGAGCCAGAAATCCAGCGGTACCAGCGGGGCCACGTCGCACCGGAAGCCGTCCACCATGGACGCCCAGTATTTCAGCGTCTCAATCTGGTAGTCCCACAGCGACCGGTGGCTGTAGTCCAGGTCCACCACGTCCCACCACTCGCCAATGCGGTTGCCCAGGCTGCCGTCCGGCTTGTGATAAAACCACTCCGGGTGGTTCCGGGCCAGCCAGGAGTCGGGGGAAGTGTGGTTATACACCACGTCGATGATACACTTCATCCCCAGCTTGTGGATATCGTCCACCAGGCGCCGGAAATCCTCCAGGGTCCCAAACTCCGGGTTGACGGCCCGGTAGTCCCGGATGGCGTAGGGACTGCCCAAGCTCCCCTTCCGGTTCACCTCTCCGACGGGATGGATGGGCATGAGCCAAATAATGTCTGTGCCCAGCTCCTTGATGCGCTCCAGATCCCGGCGCACACCCTCAAAGGCGCCCTCCGGGCTGTAATTGCGGACAAAAACGGAATACATGATTTGATTCCGGTACGCTTTACTGGTGTTCTTTGCCATAATCGGCCCTCCTCTCAAACCGTACCACATAAGATATCATTTTTCCCCTTTGATTGCAACCCATTTCTCCAGGAAAAAGCCCGGACCGCCACAGGTCCGGGCTTTCGTTCTAATCCAGCGCCAGGGAGGCGTCCAGCAGCTTCTTTGTATAGGGGTGCCTGGGGTAGTCGTAGAGCGTGTCCACGTCCCCCTCCTCCACAATCTCGCCGCCAGTCATGACCGCCACCCGGTCGCAGAGCTGGTACACCACCGCCAGGTCGTGGGAAATGAACAGGTAGGACAGGCCCAATTCCTCCTTCAAATCCGCCAAAAGGCGGAGAATCTGGGCTTGCAGCGTCACGTCCAGCGCCGACACCGGCTCATCCAGCACAATGAGCTTGCTGCCCTGAATAAGGGCGGCGGCGATGGCCACCCGCTGGCGCTGTCCGCCGGACAGCTGGGCGGGCCTTCTCGTCAGGTGCTCCTCCTCCAACCCCACCAGGGGGAGAAAATCCGCCACCTTTTTCCGGCGTTCGGCATTGTCCTTTACCCCGGCGGCTCGGAGAGGCTCCTCCAAAATCCACCCCACCGTCTTGGCCGGATTCAAGGAACCATAGGGATCCTGAAATACCATTTGAGGCCGCCTGCTGTTCACTTGCAGGGTCCCGGTGGTGTCCGCAACCATCCCCAGCACGCATTTTGCCAGGGTGGATTTCCCCGACCCGGACTCCCCCACCACCCCCAGCACCTCACCGGGGGCCAGATCCAGGGAAACGTCCCGGAGCACCTGCTTGCGGTCCCTGCCTTTCCCATACCAGCTGTTGAGGCGGTCGATGTGAACAATGGGCTCAGCCATTTGTGTCGCCCCCTCTCAGCTTTTTCCGTGCGGGGCGGGAGGAGATCAGCAGCTTGGTGTAATCCTCCCGCGGGTGATAGAATACGTCCTCCACCGGACCAGATTCCACAATTTTGCCTGTTTTCATCACCACCACCCGGCTGCACAGGGCCTTCACCACCCCCAGATCGTGGGAGATAAACAGGATGGCGGCGCCCTCCCTGCGGTTGATGTCCCTCAAGGTCTCCAAAATCTGCGCCTGGATGGTCACATCCAGCGCCGTGGTGGGCTCGTCGGCAATCAACAGCCGGGGCCGCAGCACCAGCGCCGAGGCGATCATCACCCGCTGGCGCATCCCGCCGGATAGCTGATGGGGGTACTGGGTATACACGCTTTCCGGGTCGGGCAGCCCCGCCAGGGCCATGGCGTCCAGAGCGCGGACTTTCCGCTCCTCCTTGGACAGCTTTTCGTGAATGCGCAGCGACTCCTCCACCTGTTTGCCAATGCGCATGGTGGGGTTCAGACTGGTCATGGGCTCCTGGAAAATGATGGACAGGTCCCTGCCCTGATATTGCCGCATCTCCTCCCGAGACAGTGCCAGCAGGTCGGCGCCCTCAAACACCGCGCTGCCGCTCACCGTCACCTGGGCGCGGCGGATGAGACCCATCAGCGCATGGGCGGTCATGGACTTGCCCGAGCCGGACTCGCCCACGATGCCAACCACCTCGCCCCGGTCCATGTCCAAATTGAACCGGTCCACGGCGGTAAAAGGCGCGCCCCGGTCAGCGAACACCACCGACAGGTCCCGAACGCTCAGCATCATGACGCCACCCCCATCCGCTCCCGGATGCC
Source organism: uncultured Oscillospiraceae bacterium (assembly GCA_910588625.1). Classification (GTDB taxonomy): domain Bacteria; phylum Bacillota; class Clostridia; order Oscillospirales; family Oscillospiraceae; genus Enterenecus. Next base: position 55,240 of record CAJUQN010000009.1, on the reverse strand, counting down.
CTCGCCCACCAGGCCCACGCCTAAAATGAGCAGAATGACCACTGCCGCCGGGAAAATGGTGCACCAGGGCAGGGTGAAAAACACCCCCTGAGCATCCTTGAGCATATAGCCCAGGCTGGGCTCGGTGGGGCTGACGCCAATGCCCAGATAGCTCATGGACGCCTCCGCCAGCACCGCGTTGTTGAAGCCGATGGTAAGCCCCGACAGCAGCACCGGCCAGGTGTTGGGCAGGATGTGCACAAAAATAATGCGCAGGTCGGACACACCCATCAGCCGGGCGGACTGGACAAAATCCCGGTCCCGGTACTTGAGGAACTCCCCCCGCACCAGCCGGGCAAAGCTGGGGATGAACAACACGCCCAGCGCCCCGATCACGTTATACTTCCCCGGTCCCGTGACCGCCAGCACCACCAGGGCCAGCAGGACGCTGGGGAACGCCGCGGTCGCGTCGCACAGCCGCATGACGAGCGCATCCACCGGGCCGCCGTAGTAACCGCACAGCGCCCCGATGGCCAGTCCGCACACCGCCCCCACCGCCAGCACTGCCAAAGCGATGGTCAGTGTGGTACCGGCGCCCTCCAGGGTGCGGGAAAAAATATCCCGGCCCAGGCTGTCACAGCCGAACAGGTGCTGAAGGGAAGGCTTCGCCTCCCGGTCTGCGGCGCTTATGGCCGAGGGCGCGTAAGGCGTCCAGAAAAAGCCAATGACTATATAAATCAGCATCAGCGCCGTCAAAGCCATTCCAATAGTGAGATACCAGTTTCTGTGTGTTCCCATATTCTTTCCAAATATTGAATTGTTCCGTTGCCGTGCGGAAACCATAAAGTTTCCTCCCACTTGCGTAGCAAACTAAAGTTCTTTTTGCTTAATTTTCTTTCAAGAAAAAGTAAGTCAAGAAACAGGAAGCTATCTGCCGTCGATGCGGGGGTCCATAATCCGGTAGAGCAGGTCGGCCAGAAAGTTGCATCCCACCACCACCGCCGCCAGCAGCACCACAATGGCCTGGACCACCGGATAATCCCGGTTGCCGATGGAGCTGATGAGCATACGCCCCAGGCCAGGGATGCCAAATACCTGTTCCACCACAATGGAGCCGGCCATGATGTCGCCGATGGCCATAGCCAGGAAGGTCACCACCGGGATCATGGCATTGCGCAGCACGTGCCGCCACAGCGCGGACCCCTGGCTGTTGCCTTTGCTGTAGGCGGTGCGGATGTAATCCTGCCCCATCTCGCCCAGGATGGAACCCCGGAGGAGCTTCACCGTCATAGCGCTCTTAGGCAGGGCCACCGCCAGGGCCGGGAGCACCATAAACCGCAGATGCCCCGCCAAGTCCTCCTCAATGGGGACATACTCCGGCCTGAACCAGCTCAAAACCACGGCGAACAGAAACAACAGCCCAATCCCCATAACGAAATTAGGTACGGACATGGCCACCTGACTGAGCACCGTCACCAGCTTGTCCACAATCCCGCCCTGGTGCCGTGCGGCGATCAGCCCCAAGGGCAGGGAGATCGCCACGATGAGCGCAAAGGCGATGCCAGCCATCACCAGCGTAACCTTAGCCTGCGTGACCACCAGCTCGGCCACCGTCATGTCGTATTTATAGGAATCGCCGAAGTCCCCGGTGACGAAATCCGTCAACCAGTCCCAGTACCGCTGCCACACCGGCAGGTCCAGCCCATTCTGGGCCCGGAAGGTGGCGATCTGCTCATCAGTAGCCTCCGTCCCCAGCACGGAGCCGGTGGGGTCGCCGGGGATGACAGAAAACGCGGTGAAGGCCAGCACGCTGACCAGCAGCATGGTGCCAATCAGCAGCCCCCCCCGTTTCAGCAAGGCTTTTCCCACGGGAGAAAGCCCCCTTTCTTTGAAAAGGGCGGGGCCGTCCCACAGACGACCCCGCCCCATGCCATTTTTGGTGGAAAACGTCTCTTTTATTTGTAGCGGACCACGGACATATCAATCACGTAAGTGCGGTAGAAGGTGAACCCGTCCAGCGCCGGGTTCATGACCGCCAGCTCACAGGCGTCCTGAATCCACAGGCTGGCCGCCTTCTCGTTGAGGATCTCCTCCGCCCGCTTGTACAGCCCGGTCTGCTCCGCGTCGTCGGTGGAAGCCATGGCGCGGGTCATCACGTCGTCATACTCCGCGTCGCTGAAGGCGATGAAGTTCTTCCGGTTATCGCTCATGTAACGCACCAGCATCTCCCGGGCGGTCATGTCATCGGCGGCGATGCCGCACACCGTGGACTCATAGTTCCGGCCTCGGTACACGTCGTCCACCCAGGTCTGCCACTCCACGGGCACCAGCTCGGCGTTGATGCCCACGGCCTTGAGCTGCTCGATGAGCACCTGAGCAGTGTCCATGTGCTGGGGGTAGTTGGACGGCACGGTCATGGTCATGCTGAACCCGTCGGGATAGCCCGCCTGGGCCAGCAGCTCCTTGGCCTTCTCCACGTCCTGCTGATAGTTCTCCGCCAGCTCGGGCATAAAGTACTGCTGCTGGTTGGGGTACATACTGGTGCCGGTGGCCACGCCCGCGCCGCTGCAAACAAATTCGATGATCTCGTCCACGTTAACGGCGTAATACATGGCCTGACGGACCTGCTCGTTGTCAAAGGGCTCCACGGCGTTGTTCAGGTACAGGGCCTGGACGATGTTCATGGTGTTTTGCCGGACGGTGAAGTCGTTCTCCACCTCTTTCAGCAGGGTGTTGGGCAGGTGGACCACCAGGTCCAGCGTGCCGCTCTTCAGGCCCACCACCATGGCGTTTTCATCCGCGACGATCTTGAAGGTAACCTTGTCCAGGCTGGCGGCCTTCTCCTGGTTCCAGTAGCCGTCATACTTCTCCATCACCAGGTTGTCCTGGGGGGCGTAGGAGACAAACTGGAAGGGACCGGTGCCGATCAGGTCGGTGGCGATGGTGGCGCCGGAGTCCTTGGGGATAATGGCGGCGGTCAGGGAGTTGATAAACTCGGTGCTGGGCTCGGCCAGGGTGATGACCACCTGGTTGTCGCCGGAGGCTTCGATACTGGAGACATTAGAAAACGCCGAAACCAGAGGCGTTCCATCGTTCTCCGATCCGGCGCAGCGTTCCAGGGAATAGACCACATCTTCGACGGTGACGGTCTTCCCGTTGTGGAACGTGACGCCTTCCCGCAGGGTGAAGGTGTACGTGGCGCCGTCCTCAGAGAGCTTGTAGTCGCTGGCGACGGCTGGGGTCACGGAACCGTCGGGGCTGGCCTTCACCAGTCCCTCGAAGATGTTGAACAACACCTCGCGGATGCCTGCCGTGGCGGCAAGCTGTGGGTCGAGGTTGCTCAAATCCTGTGCGATACCTACCGTGACTGAGTTCCCGACCGGGGGTAACTCGCCCGATTGTGCAGCGGACGGATCGCTCCCGCTGTTACTCACAGCCTGACTCTCGTCGGGCGTGGACTGCGTGCCTCCTGTGCATCCGCACAGTGAAGCCGCCAGCATGGCGAACACGACCAGCAGCAAAAGGGCCCGTTTGACAAACTTGGGCATTTTGCTTCTTCCTTTCTACTGCATTTCTCGCAACTGTTATTCAGTTGTCGGGGCCTATTGTAACACACTTTGGGAAAAATGCAAGAGGCAATTTTCCCAGGGCGTATTTCCATACCCTGGCAGGGCAGGCGGCCTCTGGCGGACTACGTTCTGCTTGCGCAGAAAGTAGTCAAAGACACGCTTAGGGGGAGGCCCTCCGGCCTCCCCCTAAGCCCCCCCTCTTTACGGGAGAGCTCGGTTCGTTCCGTCAGCCGGAGCTTTCCGGCGCCTGCGGCCTTCGGCGCTGGTGCTTCCAGTTGTACTGCCGCCGGTGTCTAGGTCCTGGCGCTTGGGTGCTCCCTGCATTCTGCGCCTGAGTGGTACGTCTAAATCAAGTGGTGCGGGTTGGGCGCGGCTATCGGTTCAGCCTGCTTCCCTTTGCTCCGTGCAGTGCTGGGCACAGCTGGCGCAGCTACGACCGCAGCTCCAAAGGCGTTCCGCTGTCTCGTCCCAAGCGGCGGCGTAGCCGTCACATTTACCGCACAGGTGCTCCACCGTCTCTGGAGATTGGAGGTCGGTGGACTTGGCTCCCGTTTTCGCCACCATCTCCCGCAGCTTCTCCGGGTTCTCCAGCATGGGGCAGGGCTTCAAATGATTCTCATTGAAGGGCTGGCCGTCATGATAGGCCATAAACATGGGTGAGCGCAGGCAGTCCAGCAAGGACTTCTCCCGAATGTTGCAGTCGGAGTAGTGCACAAACACACAGGGGTCCACATCCCCGTTGGCGTTGATGTGCAGATAGCGCCGTCCGCCGGCGATGCAGCCGCCCACATACTCGCCGTCGTTCTGGAAGTCCATGATAAACAGCGGCTTGGTCTGGCGGTACGCCCGGACTTTGCGGTACATCTCCTCCCGCTGCTCCGGGGAGGGCAGCAACTCCGGAGCGGCGTCGTTGCCCACCGGCATATAGTGGAAGTACCACGCGAACTTGGCGCCCCACTCGATCAGCTCGTCCACGAACTCCTCCGAACTGATGGAGTCCAGATTCGCGCTGGTGTAGCAGCAGGAAGTGCCAAAGGGCAGCTTGCGCTCCTTCAAAATTTCCATGGCCCGGCGGACCTTCTGGAATACGCCGTCCCCCCGCCTGCCGTCGGTGGCCTCCTCGAAGCCCTCCACGCTGATGGCCGGGACAAAGTTCTTCACCCGCAGCATTTGGTCGGCAAAGTCCTCGTCGATCAGGGTTGCGTTGGTAAAGCACAAAAATTCGCAGTCGCTGTGCTTGTTGCATAGGGCGATGAGGTCGTCTTTGCGCACCATAGGTTCGCCACCTGTATAGATATAGATGTACACGCCCAGCTTTTTGCCTTGGGTAATGATGTTGTCGATTTCATCAAAGGTCAGGTTCAGCTTGTTTCCGTATTCCGCCGCCCAGCAGCCGGTGCAGTGCAGGTTGCAGGCGGAGGTGGGGTCCAGCAGGATGGCCCAGGGAATGTTGCATCCGTACCGCTCCCGGGCCTCCTCCTGGATGGTCCAGCCGATGAGGTTGCCGTTGAGCATAAAATTCTCAAAGAAGGTCTTGCGGACCTCGCCGTCGATGTCCGTCCACATGGAGCGGATCAGCCGGTACCAGTTGTTGTCAGGTTCCTCGATGGCCTTGCGGAACGCCGCCCGCTGGGTGGGAAAGCTGTTGGGGCCATCCCCCGCGAACAGGTCCACCCAGTCCATCAGCTTGGAGATGTTGGTGTCGGGGTCTTTATCCAGATAACCGTAGACCGCCCGGAATCCGGCCCGCTTCACGCTGTTCATCATACTCATAGTTCACACATTCCTTTCCTTTTGTCCCTGGGGACCTGCCCCTTTCCCTGCGAAATGATACCCGTGGAGCGTTTCTTCTCCGTTTTCGCCATGTTTGCGTCTTGTGAAAATTGTGTCGGTTTCCCGTATCTGCCGTCATGATACTCCTATCCAAAATATTGTTCCATAGACAGAAAACGGGACCCTGTCAAGGTTTTGACAGGGTCCCGTTTTCTGTAAAACTTTGTTGAAATATGTATTTTCCCCGGTTTATCGCACCGGTTACTTCCCGTTTTTCTGCGCCAAACGCTCCATGGTGAACTCCAGGCAGCCCTCCACCAGAATGTCGAAGTCATCCATCCGCTCAATGACGCTGGAGGGCATTCCCCGCTCCACCCAGCTGAGTACAATGCTGGCCAGCGCCTGGGTCAGCAGCTCTGACATGAAGCCAATCTGGTCCTCGGTCACGTTGAACTTCCGTGCCGTCAGCCGAACCCTGGACTCCACAAATGGCATAGCCCACTGCCGCAGGTCGTGCTCCACATAACTGCGCTCATAGGCCCGGTAGACGTTGAGCGCCATTGTCCGGTTCTCCCGCAGCAGGGTCAGCACCCGCTCCACAGAGGCCCGCCACGCCTCCGGGCCGGGGGCCTTCAGCTCCTCCAAGCGCTGCTGAACGCCGTAGTCCACCACCCCATACAGGTCGGAAAAGTGGTAGTAAAACGCCTGCCGGGAGATATTGCAGCGCTCCACCAGCTCGGTGACGGTGATGTCGTCCAGGCGCTTGGTCTGGAGCAGGTCAGTCAACGCGGTGACGATCTCATTTTTGGTAGACTTTGGCACTTCCATCCCCACTTTTTCTAAATTTTGAAATATTGTACCAGTTTTTTCAGCCCCGCGCAAGGGACGCCTCTTTTACACTTTTCTAAAACTGTAAAAGAATAATTTCCCCCTTTGGCGGTACACTGAGACAGGGTGATATTCGGTGTCGGAGAAAAAATCAAAGGGTCTATGGTACGCCTTGGCGGGAGCTGCCGCCGGGGTGGTCAACGGCTTTTTCGGCGGGGGTGGCGGACAAGTTTTGGTGCCCATGCTGGCAGGCAAGTGCGGCCTGGACCAGCGGAAAGCCTTTGCAACGTCGGTGGCGGTCATCGCGCCGCTGTGCGCCCTGTCCGCCTGCGTTTACTGGTTTCGGGGGCAGTTGGATTTGATGCTGGCCCTGCCCTACCTGGCGGGTGGGCTCACCGGCGGCTGGGTGGGCGGAAAGGTGTTCAAAAAAATCTCCATGGTGTGGCTGCGCCGGGGATTCGCCCTGCTCATATTATACGGCGGGGTGAAGGCATTTCTATGACAGACTGGCTCATCGCCGCCCTGGCCGGGGCGGTCACGGGAGTGCTGTCCGGCTTCGGGGTGGGGGGCGGCTCCCTGCTGCTCATCTACATGACCAGCTTCGCCGGGGTACCCCAGACGTTAGCACAAGGCGTTAATCTGGTGTACTTCCTCCCAACCGCCGCTACCGCCCTTCCCGCCCATTTCAAAAACGGATATGTGGAGAAAAAGGCCCTTCTCCCTGCCATTGCCGCGGGCCTGGCGTGCTCCGCTCTCACCGCCTGGGCGGCCACGGCGCTGGATGTAGACATCCTGCGCAAGTGCTTTGGGGGGTTCCTAATTCTTATCGGCCTGAGAGAATTGTGCCGCAAAGGATAATTTTTCTTGCGTTTCCGCCCCTCTCGTGATAAGATAAGCCTCGCCGGACAGGCCCGCGGCCTGTCCGGCAAAATCTGCTTAGGAGCGCATACATCATGAACCCCATCCTATTTGTCATTCTGCTGACCGCCGCCACCGGCGTGGGCGGTCTGGCCCTGGGCGGTGTGCTAGCCGCCCTCATTAAGCGGGAATCCCCACGGGGGACCAGCCTGCTGCTCAGCTTCACCGCCGGTCTGATGCTGTCCATCGTGGCCCTGGACATGGTGCCCGAGGCCATCGAGTCCGCCCCCTGGCTGCCTATGACGCCTGTCGTCCTGGTGCTGGGCTTTGTGGTCACCTACCTGCTCAACTGCTGGATCGACAAGAGCGCCCACCACGAGGACCAGAACAACCCCCACCACTGCGCCTGCGGCCACCATGACCTTCACACAGCGGGCATCGTACTGGCGGCGGCGGTGGCCCTCCACAACGTGCCGGTTGGCATGGCTGTCGGAGCCACGGTGGCGGTCCAAGGCATCTGCTTGGCCAGCGTGCTGGCAGCGGTGACCATCGGCCTGCACAACCTGCCCGAGGGCATGAGCATTGCCATCCCTCTGCTCCACGACGGAGCTAAAACCTGGAAAGCAATTGCTGTAGCGGCGCTCAGTGGCGTTCCCACGGTGCTGGGCGCGCTGGCCGGTTACTTTGTGGGCAATCAGGCCCCGGCGGCGCTGGCCGCGGCGCTGGCGCTGGCGGGCGGCGCTATGCTCTATGTGGTGTTTTTCGAGCTGCTGCCTGAAGCGGGCTTACAGTGGAGGTCCAAGTGGGCCATTCTGGCCACGGTACTGGGCTTTGCTCTAGGAGTTCTGCTGATTTTCAGCCACGGAAATCATCATTAGGCAAATACAAAAAACGGCGGCGCCCTATGGACGCCGCCGTTTTCCTCAACCAAAATTACATCATCTTAACGGTGAAAAATACCGCCTGGGCAAACAGCCAGCCCACCAGCACAAACAGCAGGTAATAGGCCGCTGTGGTCCCCATAATGAGTGCCGCCACCATGGCCGCGGCCACCACCACACAGGTAATCCATGTCATCATATAGTTGGAATCCACAGGCATAACCCGGATGCCGAACAGCTTGCCGTCCGTCTTGCGCAGCTGGAAGGCCAGCACCGCCGCCAGAACCAGCAGCACCACGCCGCCAATGATGCAGGCAGTGATAAACCGGGGATGGGTCATATAGTACTGCCGATGGAGCCACAGGGCCAGCAGTCCGCCGCCGGTGAGCAGAGCGTTCAGGAAGAAGGGCCGCTGATACAGGAAAAAGATGATGATCAGCACCGCCGCCGCCGCAGGGAACAGCATCAGCAGACGCACGCCCTCCGCATACAGGAAATAGCTCAGCAGGGAGACCACCCATAGGCAGGCCGCCACCGCGGCAATGATAATGGGCAGCGTCACGGACTTACCTGAGCGCTGATTCATCACCGCCCAGACGGCACAGGCAATCACAATTACAATTCCCGCCACGGAGAACACTCGGAATATATTGGACAGCGCCTGGGCCACTACGCCGTCGAAGATCATCTCCACATACACCTTTTGCAGGAACAGGAGCAGCAGCTCCGCCACCACCGCGCCCGCCAGCCACAGGAGCATCCGGTTAAAGACCTTATCGTCCTCGCTTTGACGCTGCGCGCGTTTACCCTTCTCAAACATCATTGAATCATTCCTTTGTTTATGATCTATCGTCGTTGGCCCGACCGGGACGCTCCCCAGTGGCCCCCTCTCTTTGCTGTGTGACACAGGATGCTGGACAGCCCGTCCTGACATCGAACAGCTAATAGTATAACAGAAACTTCCCGGCATTGCAACAACAAAAATCGCGCTGTCTCGCAGTTTTCCCCTTTCACCCCAGAGAAAAACCTGATATACTATATAATAAGGAGCGTTTCCCGCTCCTCTTCCCCAAAAAGGCTCGATTTGGAAAGGAGTTTTGAAAATGACTGACCAAGCCCTGGTGGACCTGGCCTTCACCATGCTGGAGCGGTCCTATGTGCCCTACTCCCATTTCCCCGTAGGGGCGGCCCTGCTGTGCGCAGATGAAACCGTATTCACCGGCTGCAATATCGAAAACGCCGCCTACGGCCCCACCATCTGCGCGGAGCGCACCGCCCTGGTGAAGGCGGTCAGCGAAGGATACCGGGAGTTCACCACCATCGCCGTGGCGGGCAAGAGCACTGATTACTGCTGGCCCTGCGGCGTCTGCCGCCAGGTACTCTATGAGTTTGCCCCCAATCTCACCGTCCTGGTGGCCCGGGGGGACGGGGACTATGTGAAGCTCCCCTTGAAGGAGCTGCTGCCCCATGGCTTCGGCCCCAGCTCGCTGAACTGAATACGGAAACGGAAGGGCCCGCGCCGCGCGCGGGTCCTTCCTCATTTTCTCAGAGGAAGCGCTTCATTTCCTCGATGTTGGCCTGCTCCGTCTTGAGCAGCTTGTCTGCCAGGCGGCGGACGCCGTCGTCCCGCACGTCGCAGTCCCGCAGGGTGCGCAGGCTTTTGGTCACCCCCATGGTGGAGCCCTGGATCATCATTTCCGCGATGTTGGTGGCGGAGCGGTCCGTCATAGCCTTCACGGTGCTCATGACCTCAGAGGAGGCTTTCGCCATGGGGCCCAGACCCTTGGGAGGTTCTCCCCGGTCGTGGAGCATGGAACCGGCAGCGTTTTTCAGCTGTTCGTACTCGGTGAGCTGGCTGTTCAGAACGCTGGCCAGCTTGGGCTCGTCAGTGTATTTCAGCACCGACTGGATGCCTTCCCGGCCCATCTCCGCGGTCTGATAGATGTGGTTGAGCAATTGGTTTTCGCTGAGCATTTGCTATCACCTCGCCCCTAGTATGCCCGGAACATCCGGAGGAACACGAGGCAATGTGTGGGAGTCTCCGTCAAAGAAGGGTCATTTGTCCAGCTGGACCGAAGGTCTGCCGGTGTTCTTCTTCCGGGCGCTGGTCCTGCCCTCCTCGTGAATCTCGCCGGCGGCCACCAGGGAGCGCTTGGTCAGCGCCGGACCCACCAGCTCATACACCAATACGGAGAACAGCACCACGCTGCGCACCACCTCGCCGTCCGTCAGCTGCTGGGCGGTGAGGGCCATACCCAGAGCCACGCCCGCCTGGGGCAGCAGGGTGACGCCCAGGTGCTTCGTGATCTTCTCGCTGCACCCGGTTATGGCACAGCTGCTGTAAGCGCCGAAATATTTGCCCAGGGAACGAAACACAATATACACCAGCCCGATGAGCAGCACCATAGGATTGGACAAAATTTTCAAATTCAGCTCCGCCCCGGACAGCACAAAAAACAGCACAAACAGCGGAGCGGTCCAGCCGTCCACACGGCCCATCAACTCCTCGGAGAAGTCGCAGATGTTGCAGAAAATGGTACCCGTCATCATACACACCAACAGAAGACTGAACCCAAAGCGGATACCGCCCACCTCAAAGCTCAGCATGGACAGGCCCACGGTCAGCAACACAAAACCGATGGAGATGGAAAGGCGCTTGCTGCGGGAGTGGAAGAACTTCTCCACCAGGAACAAAATCCAGCCCGCCAGACTGCCCAGGCCCAAGGACAGTACGATCTCGATGACCGGCTCCACCAGCACAGTGACCAGGTTGATGGTCCCGCTCTCCAGCGCCACGGCCACGCCGAAAGAGGCGGAGAACAGCACCAGACCCACCGCGTCGTCAATGGCCACCACCAACAGCAGCAGGCGGGTCAGGGGACCGTCGGCCTTATACTGCCGCACCACCATCAGCGTAGCGGCGGGGGCAGTAGCGGAGGCGATGGCGCCCAGGGTGATGGCAGAGGAGATAGAGATCAACCCCGGGTTGATAAAGTGCAGCGCCACCAGGGCAATGTCCACCAGCACGGTGGTCGCCACCGCCTGGAAGATACCCACGATGATGGCCTGTTTGCCCATGCTCTTGAGCTGCTCCAAGCGGAACTCATTGCCGATGGTGAAGGCGATGAAGCCCAGCGCCACCTGAGAAATAATATCCAGACGGGACACCACCTCTGGGGCGTTGAAGCCAATCCCAGTGACATCCAACGCCCCCAGCAGGTATGGTCCAAGCAGCAGGCCCGCCACCAGGTAGGCAGTGACGGCGGGCAAGTTCAGTTTCTTTGCCAGACGGGACATCAGCAGGCCACCTATCAGACAGACAGACAGCTGGATCAGGATTTCCATAACGACACCTCGATTTTTACAAAAAAGGAGCGGGTCCATATCTGCGCGAACGGACCCGCATACTCTTCGAAACGGAACACACTATAGCACCCCGGCAAAAAAAACGCAAGGTGGGATTGCGAAAAAAATAACGAAATTCCTGCTCCTTTTTCTGTCCAATTTTGGCAGACCCGATCTCATGCCGGAGAAACGGGTCCGTTTTCTTCATACAATCTAAAGATTTGCCCGGAGAAAACACCTTGCCGCTCCTTGTCGCTTGTGATATAATAATATGCTTAAAATTTTAGCTTATCCGTTGAATATTTGTCCAAATCAGGGTTGACATATTAAAACGTTCGTTCTATGATAGGAACAGGCTGTTGACTTGTTCCGGGAGGTGCGCTATGCCAAAATTTGAAGTGGTATCAGAATACACCCCAAGCGGCGACCAGCCCGAGGCCATCGCCGCTCTCGCCCAGGGAATCGAAAACGGCCTGAACGAGCAGACCCTGCTGGGTGTCACCGGGTCGGGCAAGACCTACACCATGGCCAAGGTCATCGAGGCCGTCCAGCGGCCCACCCTCATCCTGGCCCATAACAAAACGCTGGCCGCCCAGCTGTGCGCCGAGTTCCGGGAGTTCTTCCCCAACAACGCGGTGGAGTATTTTGTCTCCTACTACGACTATTACCAGCCGGAGGCGTATATTCCCCACACCGATACCTTTATTGAAAAGGACTCGTCGGTGAACGAGGAGATCGACCGTCTGCGCCTGTCCGCCACCGCCTCCCTGCTGGAGCGGCGGGATGTCATCGTGGTGTCCTCCGTGTCCTGCATCTACGGCCTGGGAGAGCCGGAGGATTACGGCAAAATGATGGTGGCTCTACGGGTGGGCGCCGTCCTGAAGATTGAGGAGCTGCTGAAAAAACTGGTGGCCATCCGCTATGAGCGCAACGACATCGCCTTCGAGCGCAATATGTTCCGGGTCCGGGGGGACACGGTGGAGGTCTGGCCCGCCTACTGGAAGGACACCGCCATCCGGGTGGAGTTTTTCGGGGACGAAATCGACCGGCTCAGCGAGGTCAACGTGGTGACGGGCGCCCCCATCCGGCGGCTGAACAACATCCCGATCTGGCCCGCCACCCATTACGTCACGCCAAAGGAAAAGATGGACGCCGCCATCCAGCACATCTATAAGGAAATGGAAGAACGGGTGGCCTTTTTCGAGAGCGAAAACAAGCTCATCGAGGCCCAGCGCATCAAACAGCGCACCATGTACGACATTGAGATGATGCAGGAGCTGGGCTACTGCTCCGGCATCGAGAACTATTCCCGGGTCATCGAGGGACGGCCCGTAGGGTCCCCACCCCACACCCTGTTGGACTACTTCCCCAAGGACTTCGTCCTGTTCATCGACGAGAGCCACGCCACCCTCCCCCAGGTCCGGGCCATGTTCAACGGCGACCGCGCCCGCAAGACCACCCTGGTGGAGTACGGCTTCCGCCTGCCCTGCGCCTTTGACAACCGGCCCTTGAAGTTCGAGGAGTTCGAGAGCCGGCTCAATCAGGTGGTGTATGTCTCCGCCACCCCCGGTGAGTACGAGCGGACCCGCTCAGGGCAAATTGTGGAGCAAGTCATCCGCCCCACCGGCCTGCTGGACCCCCGCGTGGAGGTCCGCCCGGTGGACGGGCAAATCGACGATCTGATCGGGGAGATCACCGCCCGGACTGCCCGGGACGAGCGGGTGCTGGTCACCACCCTTACCAAAAAGATGGCGGAAAGCCTGACCGATTATCTAAAAAACGCGGGCATCAAGGTGCGGTATATGCACCACGACATCGACACCATCGAGCGGATGGAGATCATCCGGGACCTGCGTTTGGGGGCGTTCGACGTGCTGGTGGGCATCAACCTCCTCCGAGAGGGCCTGGACCTGCCGGAGGTGTCTCTGGTTGCCATCCTGGACGCGGACAAAGAGGGCTTCCTGCGCTCGGAGACGTCGCTGGTGCAGACCATTGGCCGGGCGGCCCGGAATGCCGACGGCATCGTGATCTTGTACGCCGACACCATTACGCCGTCCATGCGGCGGGCTATGGATGAGACCCAGCGCCGCCGGGAGAAGCAAGACGCTTTCAACCAAGCCCATGGCATCGTTCCCAAAACCGTGAAAAAGTCCGTGCGGGAGCTGATGGTACTGTCTGCCGAAGAAAAACCGGATTACAATGACAAGGAGCTGTCTCAGTTGACCAAGCTTCAGCGGATGGAGGCCATCGCCGGTCTGGAGAAGCAGATGAAAGAGGCCGCCAAGATGCTGGAATTCGAAGTGGCCGCCGCGCTCCGAGACCAGATCATCAGATTGCGTGGAGAGGGCAAATAAATGGCGAAGCAAAAAGAGGAAAAGACCAACGTCATGCGGGTTTTGGAGCAGAAAAAGGTGCCCTACACCCCCCACAGCTACCCCTATGGCGGCGATACCGCGCCGGACGGGGTCCGCGTGGCCCAAATGCTGGCCCAGAACCCGGCGGCGGTATTCAAAACCCTGGTGGCAAAGGGAGCCTCCGGCGGGTATTATGTGTTCGATATCCCGGTGGCAGGCACGCTGGATTTAAAAAAAGCCGCCAAGGCCGTGGGGGAGAAATCCATCTCCATGCTCCCAGCCAAAGAGCTGCTGCCCCTGACGGGCTATGTCCACGGCGGCTGCTCCCCTGTGGGGATGAAAAAACGGCTCCCCACCGTATTTCATGAGAGCTGCTTAGAGCAATCGGCCATCTGTGTGTCCGCCGGGAAGGTGGGTTTCCAGGTGGAGCTCAAGCCGGCGGACCTCATCGCGCTGGTGGGCGGGACCACTGCGGACCTCATTTCTGAGGCGTAAAAGGAGAGCACCAGATGAAATACAAGTGGTTAGACGAATACCTGTTAGGCAAGCCCGGCGCAGAAAAAGACTTCAAGCTTGAGTGGGGCTGGCGCCGCTACATGGTGCGGGGCAAGCTGTTCGCCGCCGTGTGCTCTCCCCGGGGGATGAAGGATGAGCGGTACAACGGCCACGACCTGGTCAATCTCAAATGCGACCCCCGGCTGGCCGAGGCCTTTCGGGAGCAGTACCCGGAGATACTCCCCGGCTTCTACTGCGACAAGCGTCTTTGGGTGGCCGCCCTGCTGGACGGGGACCTGCCCGACGATGTATTGAAGGACCTGTGTGATATGTCATACAAGCTCATTGTGTCCAAGCTGCCCAAGTACGTCCAGAAGGAGCTGAAGGACAGTGGATGACCCAAAAAAGAAACGGGAAAAGTTCCTGTATCTCCCCGAGGCCCGCAACGATTACCTCATCATAGGTGGAGCCCGCCGGCTGGTGGGACCGGTTTCGATGCCTGAGCCCAAACCAGCACAAGAGGAACCTCCTGGAATTTATCCCTGCCCCTGCTGCGGGTATCTCACCTTTCCCGTCCCCAAGGAGGAGGCCATCGCCTATATCTGCCCGGTGTGCTTTTGGGAAAACGATGTGTTCGCCCCCGGCGAGAGCGACCCAAGCGACGAGAACCACGGCCTGACCCTGCGTCAAGGCCGGGAGAACTTCCGCAGATACGGCGCGGCAGAATCCAGGTTCGTCCAATACGCCCGGCCTCCCCTGCCCGGAGAAATTCCACTCGATTTGTAGTATTTTCAAATTATTTTCTTTCAAAACCAGGGGTTGACATTAAAAATTTGTTCCGCTACTCTATCATTCAGGTTCAAATTCAACAGATATAAGGAGAAACACCCATGCAGGATAAGATCGTCATCAAAGGCGCGCGAGAAAACAACCTGAAAAACATCGACGTCACCATCCCACGGGACAAGCTGGTGGTGCTCACCGGGCTGTCCGGGTCGGGCAAATCCTCCCTGGCCTTTGAGACGCTGTACGCCGAGGGCCAGCGGCGGTATGTGGAGTCCCTGTCCTCCTACGCCCGGATGTTTTTGGGGCAGATGGAAAAGCCGGATGTGGACTACATCGAGGGCCTGTCCCCGGCCATCTCCATCGACCAGAAGACCACGTCAAAAAATCCCCGGTCCACCGTGGGCACGGTGACGGAAATTTACGACTATCTCCGTCTGCTCTGGGCGAGAGTGGGCGCCCCCCACTGCCCCAACTGCGGCAAGGAGATCAAGCAGCAAACCATCGACCAGATCATCGACCAGGTGATGACGCTGCCCGAGGCCACCCGCATCCAGGTGCTGGCCCCCGTCATCCGTGGCAAAAAGGGTGAGCACCACAAGGTGTTTGAGGATGCCCGGAAGTCCGGCTATGTCCGGGTGCGGGCGGACGGCTCGCTGTACGACCTGACGGAAGAGATCACGCTGGACAAAAACCGCAAGCACTCCATCGAGATCGTGGTGGACCGGCTGGTTATCCGGGAGGACATCACCCGGCGGCTCACCGACAGCGTAGAGGTGGCCTCCAACCTGTCCGGCGGCATCGTCATCATCAATGTGCTGGGGGAGGAGGAGCGGGACATCCTCTTTTCCCAAAACTACGCCTGCGAGGACTGCGGCGTGTCCATCGAGGAGCTCACCCCCCGGATGTTCTCCTTCAACAACCCCTTCGGCGCCTGCCCCACCTGTACCGGCCTGGGCAGCCAGATGAAAATCGACCCAGAGCGCATCATCCCCAACCGCTCCCTGTCCATTCTGGAGGGGGCCATCACCGCCTCCGGCTGGAACCACATTAAATCCGACGGCATCTCCCGGATGTATTTTGACGCGCTGGCGAAAAAGTACCGCTTTAAGCTCACCGACCCGGTGGAAAAGCTGTCCAATGACGTCGTGGACACCATCCTCTACGGCACAAAAGGGGAAAAGCTGACCTTGAACTACGACCAGCCCCGGGGCAAAGGCACGCTGTATCAGCCCTTTGAGGGCATCATAAACAACCTGGAGCGCCGCTACCGGGAGACCCAGTCCGACGCCATGAAGCGGGAGATCGAGGAGTGCATGAGCGAATGCCCCTGCCCCACCTGCCAGGGACGGCGGCTCAAGCGGGAGGCCTTGGCAGTCACAGTGGGGGGCAGCTCCATCCACGACTTCTGCGAAAAGCCGGTGGACGAGGCGCTGGCATTTTTGGACACCATCACCCTCACCGAAACGCAGTCCATGATCGCCGACCAGATCTTGAAGGAGATCCGCTCCCGGCTGGGCTTCCTGCGGTCAGTGGGCCTGCAATACCTGACCCTCACCCGCCAGGCGGGCACCCTGTCCGGCGGCGAGAGCCAGCGCATCCGCCTGGCCACCCAAATTGGCTCCTCCCTGATGGGTGTGCTGTATATCCTGGACGAGCCCTCCATCGGCCTGCACCAGCGGGACAACGATCTGCTGCTGGACACGCTGAAGCATCTCCGGGATTTGGGAAATACCCTCATCGTGGTGGAGCACGACGAGGACACCATGCGCGCCGCCGACTACATCGTGGACATCGGCCCCGGCGCTGGGGTCCACGGCGGGCAGGTGGTGGCCTGCGGCACCGCCCAGCAGGTCATGGACACCCCCGGCTCCATTACCGGGGACTATCTGGCGGGGCGGCGGAAGGTGCCCGTCCCAGCTGAGCGCCGGAAGGGCAGCGGCCACACCCTCACCGTGCGCGGCGCGGCGGAGAACAACCTGCGGCACATCGACGTGGACTTCCCGCTGGGGACGTTCATCGCCGTCACCGGCGTATCCGGGTCGGGCAAGTCCTCCCTGGTGAACGAAATTCTGTATAAGCGCCTGGGCATGGAGCTCAACCGCACCAAGGCCCGCCCCGGCCGGCACGACGGCATGGAGGGCATCGAGCTTCTGGACAAGGTCATCGCCATCGACCAGTCCCCCATCGGCCGGACGCCCCGGTCCAACCCGGCCACCTACACGGGGCTGTTTAACGACATTCGGGAACTGTTCGCCTCCACTCAGGACGCAAAAACCCGGGGCTACGGACCGGGCCGGTTCTCCTTCAACGTCCGGGGCGGACGGTGTGAGGCCTGCTCCGGCGACGGCCTGCTGAAAATCGAGATGCACTTCCTCCCCGACATCTACGTCCCCTGCGAGGTATGCAAGGGCAAGCGGTACAACCGAGAGACCCTGGAGGTGCGCTACAAGGGCAAAAACATCCACGAGGTGCTGGAGATGACGGTGGAGGAAGCCCTGCCCTTCTTTGAGAACCTGCCCAAGCTGTACAACCGGGTCAAGACCCTGAAGGACGTGGGCCTGGGCTACGTGAAGCTGGGCCAGCCCTCCACCACCCTTTCCGGCGGCGAGGCCCAGCGGGTGAAGCTGGCCACCGAGCTGTCCAAGCAGTCCACCGGGTCCACCATCTATATTCTGGACGAGCCCACCACCGGCCTGCACACCGCCGACGTCCATCAATTGGTGGATGTGCTCCAGCGGTTCGTGGACAAGGGAAACACCGTGGTGGTCATCGAGCACAACCTGGACGTCATTAAGACGGCGGACTATATCATCGACCTGGGTCCGGAGGGCGGCTCCGGCGGCGGGAGCGTGGTGTGCACCGGCACGCCGGAGGAGGTGGCCCGGCGCCCGGAGAGCTACACCGGCAAGTATCTGAAAGCTGTTCTGGAATAGAAGGAGCGCACTATGGAACTGATGCAATGGCTGACCGACACCATGGCAGGGGAGTTTACCCTCACCATGCTGGTGTCTATGATCCCGGTGGTGGAGCTGCGGGGGGGCATCCCCTTCGGCGTGGCCGCCGGACTGCCGGTGTGGGCGGCCTTCATTGCCGCCGTCATCGGCAACCTGATCCCCGTCCCCTTCATCATCGTCTATATCCGGCGCATTTTCCAATGGATGCGGCGGAGGATGCCCCGGCTGAACAGCCTGGTGGACAAGCTGGAGCAAAAGGCCCATCTCAAGGGCCAGAAGGTGACGAAATACAAGTATTTGGGGCTGATGCTGTTTGTGGCCATTCCCTTACCTGGCACCGGGGCGTGGACGGGCTCCCTGGCAGCGGCTTTCCTGGATATGCCGCTTAGAAAAGCCATCCCCTCCGTGGTGGTGGGCGTGCTCATTGCCGGCATGGCCATCAGCATTTTAACCTATGGGGTCGCAAGTCTGTTTTAGAAGCGCGGAGCAGGCGGAGGCGAAGGAGCTTGAAGCGACGCGAGGATGAAAACCAGAATTTGCGAACCAACTCTGTTTTTTATCCGAGTCACAGCGGTGAGACAGCCGCCGAGCGCCCAGCCGCTTGCGCAGCGTGACTGCGAAAGGAGGGCCTGAGCTGGGGCGCGGCGGAGGCCCGGTTTGGCGACCACATCGGGGCGCTGCTCACCGACTGGTTCCGCACACCGCCCCCCGAGGGCGAGGACCCGGCGCCGATACTGCTGCGGATGGATGAAAACGGGGCGGAGCTGGTACGCTTCAACCGGTGACAAATTAGCCTTTTCCGTCATAGAATGCCTCAGTTTGAAAAGGAGGCGGCGGAGATGGGGTCGATCTTTGAATTAATAGCGGCGCTGCTGGCGGCCTTTGGGCTGGTGAGCCTGGGCTGGCTGGCGATCGGGGCGCTGCTGCTGCCGGCGGTGTGTCCCGCCCGGATGGTGGTGGAGGCAAAGGGCTCCGGCGACGGGCTGGAGCAAAGCGTAAAAGCCATCTTGTGGCTGCGGCGCACCGGACTGTGGTGGGGCGATGTGGTCATCGAGGACTGCGGCCTGGACCGGGAGGGCGTGGCTTTGGCCCGGGCTCTGGCAGATCAGAATGGCGTGGAGTTCTCAGCAGACGACTTCGACCGCATTTAGCCACAAATCGGAGAAAATCACATAAGAAATGAGGAGTATGAGATGGAACTGAACGAGGCTCTGGCCAAGCTGGCCGAGCTGCAAAAAAAACTATACGCCTACGCGGCGGCAGACTCCGCGCTGTACCTGGACGGCACCACCGTCGCCCCCAAGGACACCGCCGAGGGGCGTGGAGTTGCCCTGGGTGTTCTGGCCGGGGAGCGGCACAAGCTGTTTTCCACCCCCAAGACGGGGGAGCTGCTGGACTATTTGTGGGCGCGCAGGAACGAGCTGGACCAGCTCCACCGCCGCCAGACGGAGGAGCTGCGCCGGTCCTACGCCCAGCTGACCCGCATCCCGGCGGAGGAATATATGGAATATGCCATGCTCACCAATGAGGCCAGCGACGTATGGCATCGGGCCAAGGAGAACAGTGATTTTGAGCTTTTCCGCCCGGTGCTGGAGAAATTGGTGGCCTTCAACATCAAGTTCGCCGGGTATTACGACAGCGCCAAGGCCCCTTACGACGCCCTGCTCAACGAGTACGAGCGCGGGATGACTATGGAATATTTGGATGGCTTCTTCTCCACCCTGCGGGAGCGCATTGTTCCCCTTCTCCACGCCATTGGAAAGAAGGAGCAGCCCGACGACTCCTTCCTGCGGCGGCACTATCCCGTGGAGGCCCAGCGGAAATTTTCCGATTACCTGATGGAGGTGCTGGGACTGGACCGGGCCCACTGCACTATCGGCGAAACGGAGCACCCCTATACGTTGAATTTCAACAACAAGGACGTACGCATCACCACCCGTTATGACGAGGACAACATGAACTTCTCCATGTACTCTGTCATCCACGAGGGCGGCCACGCCAAATACGAGCTGGGCATACGGGACGACGTGCAGTATACCTGTCTGGCGGGCGGCGTGTCCATGGGGGTCCACGAGAGCCAGTCCCGGTTCTATGAGAACCTGATTGGGCGGTCCAAGCCCTTCATCGAGGCCATCTTCCCCAAAACGCGGGAGTTTTTCCCGGAACAGCTCTCCGACGTAACGGCGGAACAGTTCTATCGAGCCGTCAACAAGGTCCAGCCCTCTCTGATCCGCACTGAAGCGGACGAGCTGACCTACTGCCTGCACGTCATGGTCCGCTACGAGATCGAAAAGCAGCTGATTGGCGGCGCCCTGGCCGTCAAGGACGTGCCCGAGACCTGGAACCGGCTGTACAAGGAGTATTTGGGGGTAGACGTACCCAACGATAAACAGGGATGCCTCCAGGATTCCCACTGGTCCGGCGGGTCCTTCGGCTACTTCCCCTCTTACGCCCTGGGCAGCGCCTACGGGGCTCAGATGCTGAAAAATATGGAGCGGGATATCGATGTGTGGGGGCCGGTGGCCAGGGGCGACCTGTCTCCCGTGTCCGCATGGCTCAAGGAAAAAGTCCACCAGTACGGCGGCCTGCTGGAGCCCGCGGATGTGGTCAAAAACGCCTGCGGTCAGTTTGATCCCGCCGTGTTCGCAGACTATCTGGAGCAGAAATACGCTAAGCTGTACAATTTGTGAGGGAACGCCATGGAACCGGATTTTGAACAGATCACAGCCCAGTCCCGGGCCGCCGCCCGCGAGCTTCTGGATATCGCAGGACTGAAAGCGGGGGACATCTTTGTAGTGGGCTGTTCCTCCTCCGAAGTGCTGGGGGGACATATCGGCAAAGCCTCCAGCCGGGAGGCGGCGGATGCGGTGTTTGCGGGGATCTATCCCATTTTGAAGGAGCGGGGCGTCTACCTGGCCGCCCAGTGCTGTGAGCATTTGAATCGGGCGCTCATCATGGAAGAGGAGTGCGCCCAGCGATACGGCTATGAGCCGGTGTGTGTGGTGCCCCAGCCCAAGGCGGGGGGCTCGTTCGCCACCCAGGCATGGCAGACCTTCCAGTGCCCCACAGCGGTGGAGCACCTCCGCGCCCACGCCGGAATGGACATCGGCGGCGCCCTCATCGGAATGCACTTGAGAGAGGTGGCGGTGCCTGTGCGGCTCAGCGGCGTGGATCATATCGGGCAGGCCATCCTGTTGTGCGCCCGCACCCGGCCCAAGTTCATCGGCGGGAGCCGGGCGGTATATGAATAAGAACGGAAAAAAAGCGCGGCCCCCAGGCCGCGCTCTTCTTTTCTTACCCGTCCGTCTCCTCCTCTAAGGTGTGGAATACGTATTTTTCCAGCCCCGGCCAGCTTGCAAAGCACGCCACCAGCCAGAACAGAGAAAAGGCAATGGCCACCATCCCAAAAGTAGAATAGGGATAGGCCAGCAGATAGGCCGCCACCAGCACTACCAGCAGCGCCAGCGCCGCCAAATTCTGGGGCAGCCGCACCAGCACCAGCAAGAGCGCGCTTCGGACCGCCTCCCCAAGCCCCAGCTCGGAGAATTCCAGCAGCGGGAACAGGGAGAACAGCGACATAACAAGAATCGCCATCAGCACCACCAAAATCAGCGCCGGGGCGGCCAACAGACCGCTCTCCGCCATACCTCTGGCATAGAAAGCCACCCCGAACCCGGAAGCCCCCAGCGTCACAGCCATCAGCAGTCCCGCTCCCATGGTACGCAGAAGGTTCTGGCGGAACGCTCCCCACCAGTCCGCCCAAAGGTCTAGCGGCTCCCCTCGCAGAAGAAGAACACACACACGGGTCATCGCCTTCAGCGCAGCGGGAATGGTGACGATGGGCAGGCAGAACAGGCAAAACATGATGTTTGCCTTCACTAGCGTCCACCAGCGCCAGCGCACAACGTCCAACAACAGCTTAAACCCCGTTGGCCGTGGACCGGAGGGGCCCTCCCCCCTGCCGTTTCCCTCGTATAGCGCTTGATACCAACCCATGGGACCGCCTCCTGTGATTTTTACCGTTACCGCGCTAAGACTGTACCAATCTCCCGCTCGCCTGCGGTCTCGTCGAACACCGCCACACCGCCGAAACCGGTACAGCCTCCGGCGTGGAAGGTGTCTGTAGGAGTGGCGTACTCCTGATGGGCCACGACAACCACCCAACTCCTGCCATCCTTGCACACCCGCAGGGCCTCGATCTCTCTGTCTTGGAACTGAATACCCTTGAAATTGGACATGACGGGCAGTTTTTCCACCGTCACCGCTTCCTCCGCTCCCACAGGGTCCAGCGTCAGCACAGAGAACACGCTGGTGAAACCGTCCCCTTGAATCGCCGTTTCCAGGACTTCATTTCCCGCAGCATGGTTATAGTGGCGGGAAATGCGGCCCGCCCGAATTGCCGTGGTCAGGGGCGCGCTGGACACAAATCGCAGTTGAGCGCCGGCAGACTGCCCCCTCCAATGGACCGCACCGTCCCCTTGGGACAGCTTCCCCGTCTCCCCCCAGTGGAAGAACTGACGGTAGGTGTGGAATGCGTTGGCGTAGAACTCGTCCACGGCGATCAGCACGTCCGGCTTGAGAAAAATCAGGCGGCGGCCAACATATACGCCCAGCTCATAGTATCCCAGATGCCCGCCTTCGGCGTAGCCATAGCGGCTGTCGCTGAAAAACTTCTGGTTCACCGCCCGGCTGAGATGCCTGCACTCCCAGCTGTCCTTGCACCCGTAGAGATCCAGGCCGTCCACCGCCACAGTGTTATGGGCGGAAACGTCTTTGAACTCCCGGCGGTCAGCGCCGAACACGTAGGTGAACCGCCCGCTGTCGCTGAGGATGTCCTCTCCAAAGGCGGACACATCAAAATGGAGCTGGTCAGCGTGGCCATGGCCCGCGCCCAGCATACCGCAGTGGAACCGAATCCAGGCGCCCTTTTCGTCCCAGCGGTCCCGAAACACGTAGTTCCCGCTGTCGGAGAGCGCGAAATCCGTTCGCGCCGGAATCTGGGCGGGCATGGCCTCGTAGCGTTCCGCCTCCCCGGCTCCCAGCTCCCAGACGCTTTCAAAGTCCAGTTTGGGGTATCCGGCAAACTTCATCTCCCCGCTCCGGAAGATGGCCGCGGCCAGGCTCACCAGGTCCCGTTGATCCACGTCGTCGCTGTCCCCCATCATGGGCTCGCCGCCGCCGGGCTTCTGCCAGGCCACCGCCACACGGGCCATGGAACGGACTGCCTCCTCCATGCCCTCGGGCAGTTCGACGCCCTTCCGGCGGGCCAGCAGGACCACGTCCAGATAACACCGCATGACCTCGTTGTGATACATGGGGGACTGCTCCCAGTGGCCCCCGTCCCGGTAGACCTGGATGCGCCGCTCCTCGTTGAGCCGCCGCAGGGCCTCTTTGCGGTACTCCGCCGGCCGGGGGCCGTCGGGCAGGTGGCACCCGGCCACAAACAGGCCGTGGTTGGCCAGTACGCCCCAGTTGCTCATCAGGTTGTAGCTGTTCCACACCCCCATGATGTACTCGGCGTGGTCGGTTATGGACATCGTGAATTTGTCCATGACCTCTTCTGTGATATGGGGGCTGCCCTCAAAGTACCGCATGGCCTTACACCAGTACACCATACGAAAGCCCGCCTCGATGGTGCGCCACGCCTTTTCACAGGCCGGGTCATCCCGGCGGATGTGGTCCACCCAATGGACCAGCTGGTCCGCAAAGGCTTTGGCATATTTCTCGTCCCCGGTGACGGCGTAAGCCTGGCCTAAACAAATCCAGAACCGCATCCGGTTGAAGGCATAGATGAACTCCGGGTCGTCCCCCGGCTGCCGCAGCCAGTCGATGGGGCCGTCAAATACCTCCGGCGCCGTGGTCTGCTCCAAATCCCAGCGCAGCTGGAACAGAAATTTCTGCTCCGCCGCCAGACTGGCGATGTGGAGGACCTGCTCCATCTCCTCCCGGCAGTTGGCCCGGACGTACTCTGCCGCCGCAGCCCGGTCGTCAAAAAAGGTACGGCGGTTTGGGTCAAAAAATTCCTTTGGGTTCATACGAACCCCTCCTTTATGTTACCAATACGGGTCCCAAGCCCCGGCCAGCCGGGTAAGGGCCTCCATGTAGAAGAAATCGCCCCAGGAGGTGCACTCGTCCACACCCTCGGGGAAGCAGGTGTTGTAGGGGCTCTTTTTGCTATAGGTGCCGTGGAGGATGAGCCCCGTGCCCACCCTGGGCTCCGGCACGGCGTAGTTTTCCGCCAGGCTGCCCACCATTTCACGGGCCAGTTTTTCATATTCGCCGCTCTCCTCCCTGGGGAGAATGCGCACCGCCTCCAGCAGGCCACAGGCCACGATGGCGGCGGAGGACGAGTCCCGGGGCTCTCCGCTGTCGGGCTGGAACAGCATATCCCAGCAGGGCACCAAATCCTCGGGCAGACGGGTCAAATAGAAGGCCAGCGCCCGCTTGAAGGTGTCCAGCGCGGCGGGGTCCCTGGTGTAGCGGTAGCTCAAAATGGAGCCGTACACGCCCCAGGCCTGTCCCCGGGCCCAGAAGCTGTCGTCCCGGTAGCCCTGGCAGGTACGGCCGTAGCCCGGGGTGCCGTCCTTATTCATATAGAAGGTGTGGAAGGTGGAGCCGTCCTCCCGGAAGGAGTTGGCCATACAAGTGGCCGTGTGACGGTTGGCAATGTCGGCATATTTTCCATCCCCTGTCTCGTTGGTCGCCCAGTACAGCAGGGGCAGGTTCAGCAGACAGTCGATGATATAGCGGTAATTCATCCTCGCCCCCATCCGTCCCCAAGCCTGGATAAACTCTCCCTTGGGCTGGAAGCGGCTGATGAGCTGGTCCGCGGCCAAAAGCGCGGCCTCTCGGGCCTGCTGGTCCCCGGTGAGCTTGTACGCCGCCACACAGGCGGGGGTGTACAGGAAGCCCATGTCGTGGTGGGCCACCCGGATCTTCTTCACGATGCGCCGGTGGAAGCTCTCCACCATGGCCCTGCCCGTCTGGCGGAAAGCCTCGTCATGGGTGCGCTCGTAGGCCAGCCAGACCTCTCCCGGCCAGAAGCCGCAGGTCCACTGCGTATTGCCGCAGGCAGGATAGATATTGCCCACGCTGGAATGGTTCTGGCACTTTTTTGTGTACTTGGGCAGGTTCAGCCGGACCTGCTCCACAACCCGGTCCAGGGCGGCCCGGACCTGCTCGTCCGTGATGGGAAGGGACCTGCTCATAGAGGAACACCTCTTTCTCATAGTAATTGCCAAGGGACGGGGGATACCCGCCCCTTGGCAACAAAGCAGTGTACAAATTGATTTTACCCTTTCAGGCCGCTGCTGGCAATACCCTGGACAAAGTATTTTTGCAGCGCCAGGAACACAATGAGCACCGGGATCAGCGCCACCACCGAGGCGGCCATAATCAGACCATACTCGGAGGAATACTGACCCAGGAACATGCGCAGGCCCAGCTGAAGGGTCTTTTTTGTGTCGGTGGTCAGGTACATATAGGGGCCTAGGAAGTCGTTCCAGGTGTTGACGAAGGTGAAGATGGTCAGCGTAGCCAGGCTGGGCTTGGACAGGGGCAGCATGATGCGCCACCAGATGCCGTATTCGCTGAGCCCGTCAATGCGGGCCGCCTCGCACAGCTCGTCGGGGATGCCGTCATAGAATTGCTTCATCATGAACACGCCGAAGGCGGAGAAAGCCTGGAGGCAGATGATGGCGGTGAGCTTGTCGTTGAGTCCCATGCCGCTCATCATCAGGAACTGAGGCACCATGTACACCTGCCAGGGCATGGCGATGGTGGCGATGTAGCCCAGGAACAGCAGGTTACGGCCCTTGAAGCGCAGCTTGGCGAAGGCGTAGGCCGCGAAGCTGGAGGTGAGCAGCTGGAGCACCGTGACCACGATGGTGAGGAACACGGTGTTGCTGATAAACTTCATCAGGGGGATCTTGGTCCAGATGTCCACATAGTTGCGCCACTGGGGATTGGCGGGAATCCACTCCATAGGCCACGCGAATACGTCCTTGTTCAGCTTCAGCGACGCGGACAGCATCCAGGCAAAGGGAATAATGGTCAGAATGGATAGCAGGATCAGGATCACATATACGGCGATCTTGCCGCCGGTAACGCCAGATTTCTCTTTCATATGCGCTCCCCTCCTCATTCATTCATGGACTGCTCACCCCGGAACTGGAACAGCGTGACAAGCAGCACCAGCGCAAACAGCACCATGGCGATGGCGCTGGCATAGCCGAAGTTCCGGGAGGTGAAGGCCGCCTCATAGATGTTGCCCACCAGGACGCGGGTCTTGCCTCCGGGGCCGAAGTTGGTAATCATCAGGAAAATGTCGTACACCTTGAAGCACTGGATGGTGAGCATCACGGTGACAAAGAAGGTGGTGGGCCGCAGCTGGGGCATGGTGACGTACCAGAACCGCTGCCAGGGGTTAGCGCCGTCCAGGGCCGCCGCCTCATAAAGGTCGGGGTTGACCCCCTGGAGGCCCGCCAGGTAAATGATCATGTAGTAGCCCATGAACTTCCAAACGGAGAACAAAATCACGGTGCCCATACAGATAAACCAGTTGGGGTCCGCCGACCACCGGGGCAGGTTCTCCACCCCCAGGCTGGACAAAATCATGTTCACCGGGCCCATAGAGGGATTGAACAGCATATTCCACACAGCGGTGACCGCCACCATGGAGGCCACGTAGGGGAAGAACATCATCGTCCGGAAGAAGTTACGGGCGTGAATTTTCTGGTTGAGCAGGATGGCCAAACCCAGGGACGCCGCCATGGTCAGGGGCACGGTAATGACGGCGTAGGCGACGGTATTAAACAGCGCCTGGGTAAACTTGGAATCCTGAAACAGGTCGATGAAATTCTGAAGCCCCACAAACTCGATAGGGTTCTTCCAGGAGCCGTTCCAGGACAGGAAAGCCAGGGCCACGGCCATCACCATGGGCGCCAGGGTGAATATGGCGAAGCCGATGAAATTGGGGGCGATAAAGCTATAGGCCACTAGATTTTTGGTAATCTCCCGCCTTTTCCGGGATTTGACGACGGCCTCGGAGGCCGCCGGAATCTGGGTCTTTTGCATGGGATTACTCCTCCCTAAGTTTCTCGAAAACGCAAGCTGGCGGAGCGGAACCCGCCCCGCCAGCTTTTATTGTTCTGTGGGAATTCAGTATTCGCTTAGCTCAGCAGGGCGCTGACCTCGTTGTTCATCTTCTGGATGCCCTCGTCGATGGTCATGGCGCCGGTCATGATGCCGTCATGGGCCTCATTCAGCACACCCTCGATGTCGGCGGCCTTGTCGTGCATGGGCATCTCCAGGTAGACCTGGGTGGTGCTCAGAGCTTCCTTGCTGTTCTCGTCGGCGGGGAAGCCGTCCATCTTGGCCAGCTCATCCAGCACGGCGTCGCTCTTGATGGCGGGGAAGGTGCCGGTCTTAGCGATGATCTCAGCGCCAGCCTCGCCGCCCACGAACTTCACAAAGTCCAGAGCCGCAGCCTGCTTCTCAGAAGCGGCGTTGACAGCGACAGAGGTGATGGTGCCCAGCGTGGTGCCGGCGGCGACCCCATCGGGATGGGGATACTTCACGATGCCCCAGTTGGTGGCCAGGGACTCACCGGACTTGACCTTCTCAATCTGGGTGGGGATGAACCAGCTGCCCATATTCATCATGGCAACCTGGTTATTGAAGAACACGCCGGAGTAATGGGTGGAGGTGGCCTTCAGGGTGCCGTAATCCTGGCAGATGCCGTCGTTCTGCTCGGCCAGAACCCACTCATAGGTGGACTTCATGAAATCATAGTTGCCGTCCACCACGGTGTGCTCACCGTCCAGAACGGCGAACAGGGAGGGAGCGGAACGCCAGGTGTGGAAGTGGGAGCCGTACACCTTGTCAGCGCCAGTGCCGCTGGTGACCTTGCGGGCCAGCTCGTCATACTGGGCGATGGTCATGTCGTTGGTGGGGTACTCCACGCCGGCGGCGTCAAACAGGTCCTTGTTGTAGTACACCACCCAGTGGTCGGAACGGAAGGGCAGGGCGTAGAACTTGCCGTCCACGGTGATCTGCTCGATGGTGCCGCCGTAGAGGGTGGCGTCAATGCCCTCGCCGCTCAGGTCGGACAGGTAGCCGCCCTTGACCAGATTGGCGTAGCCAGGGATGTCCTTCACGCACACCACATCCAGGTCAGCGTTGCCGGTGAGCTGGGTGATGAGGGCGTTCTGGTAGTCGCTGGAGCCCAGGTCCACCATCTCGATCTTCACGTTGGGATGGTCGGCCACGTAGGCGTCGATGAGGGGCTGATAATAAGTAGTCAGGTTGATGTCCCACACAGCCCATTTCAGGGTGACTTCCTCGTCACCGACAGGCTCGCTGCCCTCGGGGGCCTTGCTCTCGGCGGACTGGCTGTTCTCTGGAGCCTGGGAGTTGTCCCCAGCGTCGCTGCCGCAGGCGGCCAGACCGGCCACCATCAGCAGCGCCAGCATAAGGGCCAGGGCTTTTTTCCACATTTTCTTCATAAAAGAGCCTCCATTCTATCCTATTCCCCGTCTAAACGGGTTCGCTGATGGTATTTTATGCAGAAGTCCAAAAAATTGGTATGTAATATTTTAAGGTGGACCGATATTTTTTCCATGGATTTTTCTTCTCCCGCAAAAACATATACTATCTTCAGATTTTCATATACTTTTTGCAGGTTCCAATAAAATCCAATCTCTTTTTACGATTGACAACTGGTAAAATTCCACGTAACATACCCATATATACCATAAAAATAAGAAAAGGGGCGGAGATATGCGCAGACGCTTCGGGTCCATCAAGTTCCGGGTGGTGGCGGTGGTGGTGCTGTTCACCCTGACCAGCGCCCTAGCCTCTGTCTCCCTGTCTCTGCGGCATTTTCAGCGCTCCGCCCGGGAGGGGCTGCTCCAGTCCGCCGAGTTCAACCTGAATCTGGTGGCGGGGGTGGTGAACCGGGACCTGGACGCCCTGGGCGCCCTCCGGGACTGGTGCGGCGTGGACGGCAGCGTCAGCGGCTACGTCTCCGGCTCCTCCACCGGGGTGGCAGACGGCATACGGGCCTTTTCCGCCATGAACGGACAGGTGCAGCTGAACCGGGCCTATCAGTACCTGCTGCGCACCGTGGCGGTGAGTCAGGACTATCAGCGCATTTTGCAATGCGGCTCGGGCACCACGGCGGGTATCCCGCTGAATCCCTACACCATCAACCGCCTGGAGGGGTTGGAGCGGGACCTGGGTTCCGACCAGTGGTCCGGGGTCATCACCGACCCCTTCACCGATGTAGGCGGAACCCACATACTCTATAGCTGCGGGCCTATCACCAGCGGCACCGGCCGTGGGCATCCCGAGGTGGGCACCGTGTTTCTTATGGTCAGCACCGCCCTCATCACCGACTCCATCGCCAGCTATCAGCTCCCCGAGGGCTGTCACCTCTGGCTGACGGTGGGTGGGCGCTCCTTCGTCTTGGACGGCGCCCTGTCCCCCATTGAGTCCCCGGTCTCCAGTACCCCCACGGCGGATGAGACCTTTAACGTCAACACCCGGGTCACCCAGTGCACCGGGGCCGACGGTGTGGAATTTCTCTCCGTCAGCTGCCCTATTGGCGGCTCCGGACTCTGGCTCACTCAGACCATCTCCCCAAAAGCCCTCAACGCCAGCTTTCAGGGGCTCTACGGCAGCCAACTGCTGCTGTTGGTTTTGTGCTCCATCCTGATCGGCGCGGTGGTGCTGTGGCTGCTGAGCCGCACCATCAACCGCCCCATCCTCCGCCTCCAAGCCCGGATGGACGCCATCTCCCAAGGCGACTTTTCCCCCGACCCCTCCATCGAGTGGGACAACGAGCTGGGGGACGTGGGCCGGGGGATAAACCACCTGTCCCACTCTGTGGAGGAGCTGATGGAGCGCCGCCTGGCCGACGAAAAAGCCCGGCAGGAGCTGGAATATCAGATGCTCCAGAGCCAGATCAACCCCCACTTTCTGTACAACTCCCTGAACTCCATCAAGTGGATGGCCACCATCCAGAACGCCGACGGCATCGCGGAGATGATCACCAGCCTGGCCCACCTGCTGAAAAACGCCTCCAAGGGGCAGCAGAGCCTGATCCCCCTGTCGGCGGAGCTGGACCTGCTGCGGAACTATTTTGTCATCCAGAAATACCGTTACGGCGGGGCCATCGTCATGTCGGAGGATATCGAGCCGGGGCTGGACAGGGCCCTTATTCCCCGGTTCACCCTCCAGCCCCTGCTGGAAAACGCCATCTTCCACGGCATCGAACCCAAGGGCGGCGCGGGGACCATCGCCCTCACCGCCCGCCGGACGGGGGACGAGCTGGAACTGACCATGACCGACGACGGCGTGGGCATGGAGCCGGACCAGGCCGCCGCCCTGCTCAGCGGGGAGGAGACAGGGCCGGTGGGATTGTTCCGCAAAATCGGCCTAAGCAACGTCCACCGCCGCATTCAATACGAGTTTGGGACCGGTTACGGCCTGTCTATTGACAGCCGTCTGGGGTCCTACACCCGTGTCACCGTATGCCTGCCCTTTGCTCAGGACAGGCCGAGAGAGAAGGAGGAGATGTCATGACTGCCGTGCTGTTGGTAGACGACGAACCCCTGGTATTGGTGGGTATCCAGTCCATGCTGAAATGGGAGGACTACGACGCCCAGGTGGTGGGCGCCGCCCGCAACGGGGCCCAGGCCCTGGAGCTCATCGACAAGCTGAGGCCCGACCTGGTCATCGCCGACATCAAAATGCCGGTGATGGACGGACTCAAGCTGATGGAGGCGGCGCAGGACGCCTATCAGAACCCGCCGCTGTTTATCCTCCTCACCAGCTTTGAGGAGTTCGCCTTTGTGAAGGAGGCCATCAACCGCCAGGCGGTGGACTACCTCATCAAGCTGGAACTCACCCAGCAGGCGCTGCTAGGGGCATTGCGCAAGGCGCAGGAGCGCCTTGCGGCTCGGCGTCACGCCGAGCCCGTCCGCCGCCGCCCACCCTCCGAGCGGTTCGGGATGCAGCCCTTCTATGACCGGTTTTTCATCCGGCTGTTCAACAACTTGTTTGAGAGCGAGGAGCAGATGCGCTCACAGCAGAAGGAATTGGGGGTGGATTTCTCCTTCGACGCCTACGCGGTCTGCTACTGTGAGCTGCCCAACCTCACCGCCCAGTCCATGAGCCAGGAGCGGCTGATGAACCTCTACTCTTCCACCACCCGCATGGCCTGGGAGACCGCCACCCGGTTTATGGCCTGCTACATCACCCCGCTGGACCCACGGCATTTCAACATCACCTTCTGCCTGTCCGAGCAGGAGGCCCCCATCTACCAGGAGGCGCTGGGCACTGTGCTGGACAAGGTGGTGGAGGTGGTCTACAACTACTTCAGCGTCCGCCTGCTGTGCCGGGTGGGCGCCAAGGTAGTCCGGCCCATGGAACTGAGCGGGTCCTACTACACCGCCCGCCTGTGCTTGTCGGAGCGGGGGGCCGGGGACGGCGCCGTGGTATTTTTCGACGGCGAAGGCGGCTCCGCCGCTGACGGCGTGTTTGATATGGCGCTCTACCGGGAATCCCTCACCCGGGCCTTCGAGGACCAGGACGCCGGGGCACTGGAGCAGATTATGGATCAGATCATCGACAGCATCCACGCCCATCCCACCCGGCGGCTCCAAGCCATGGACGCGGCGTGCAACCTGCTGTTCCTCTGCCTGAGCCAGTTCACCAACGGGGAGGAAATCGTCTCCCATATCTTTGAAAACGAGCCGGAGGGCTATCGCTGCGTCTACCGTCAGCGCACCATTCAAGAGATCACCGGCTGGATCGCCCGGCTGCGGACCGGGCTGGTCCAGGCCCTGCGCTCCCAACGGCAGGGGTATAAGGACCAGATCATCCGGCAGATCAAATCCTACATCCAGGCCAATCTGAGCCAACGGCTGACGCTGAACAATGTGGCGGCGGTGTTCGGGTTCTCGCCGAATTACCTGTCCCAGCTGTTCGCCCGGCAGGCGGAGCAGACCTTTGTGGAGTATGTCAATACCGAGAAGATACGGGCGGCGAAAGAAATGATGCGGGAGGAAAACGTAAAGTTCTACGAGATCGCTGAGCGCCTAGGATTTGAGAACGCTTTCTATTTCAGCAAGGTATTCAAAAAAATCGAGGGCTGCTCTCCCAGGGAGTACGTCCAAAAGCTGAAACAGGACTGACAAGCGAAAGGACCTGACTCCAAGAGGAGCCAGGTCCTTTCCGCGCAAACCATGACCTTTCTATTTACAGGCCGAAATACCGAGCCGCATTATTGTAGCAGATGCCCTCCACGATCTTCTTGAGGGAGGCGTCATAGTTGGGATACTCCCCGTTCTCCACCCAATCGCCGATGATGTTGCAGAGGATACGGCGGAAATAGTCGTGCCGGGCGTAGCTGAGGAAGGAACGGGAATCGGTCAGCATACCCACAAAGTTGCCCAGCAGCCCCAGGTTGGCCAGGGATTTCATCTGGGCCTCCATGCCGGACCTGGTGTCGTTAAACCACCAGGCGGAGCCGTGCTGGATCTTGCCGGGGATTTCGCTGGACTGGAAGCACCCGATGAGGGTGCCCAGCTGCTCATTGTCGGCGGGGTTCAGGGAGTACAGGATGGTCTTGGGGCACTTGCCCTCCATATCCAAGGCGGACAGCAGGCGGGCGATGTCGGCGCCGCAGGTGTTCTGGGAGATGGCGTCGAAGCCGGTGTCGGGGCCCATCTTGGCATACATCCGCTCGTTGTTGTTGCGGATGCAGGAGTAGTGCAGCTGCATGGCGATGTTCAGCCGGCTGTACTCCCGGCCCAGGTGGAGCAGGATGGCGGTCTGATAGCGCTCGGCCTCCTTGGTGCTGATCTCCTCGCCCCTCATCACCTTCTCAAAGACCTCGCTCACCTTCTTGGAGGAGGCGGGACGGAAGGGGATATAGTCCAGGCCGTGATCGCTGGCCCGGCAGCCCAGCTTGGCGAAGAACTCCAGGCGCTGGGTCAGGGCGGCGCACACGTCCTCCACGCTGTCCAAGCTCTTCTTGCCCACGCTGGCGGCCAGCTTGCCGATATACTCCACAAAACCGGGCTTGTTGATGTTGATGGCCTTGTCCGGGCGGAAGGAGGGGCACACCTTCACGTCGATGGTGGGGTCGGCGGCAATCTTCTCGTGCCACTCCAGGGAGTCGATGGGATCGTCGGTAGTGCCGATCATGGCCACATTGGCCTTTTTGATGATGCCCCGGGCGGTCAGGTCGGGGTCGTTTCTCAGCTTCTCGTTGCAGAAGTCCCAGCACTCCCGGGCCGTCTCGGGGGTCAGGGGTTTGTCGTAGCCGAAGAACTGGCGCAGCTCCAGGTTGCACCAATGATACATGGGATTGCCGATGGCCATTTCCAAGGTCTCGGCAAACTTCATGAACCGCTCAAAGGCAGGCTTGCCGCCGGACACGTACTCCTCAGGCACGCCGTTGGAGCGCATGAGACGCCACTTGTAGTGGTCGCCAAAGTAGGAGCCGTCGGGGTTCTCGCCGCCCAGCCAGACCTCCACCAGGTTGTCGAACCGGCGGTCCTCAAAAATCTCGCGGGGGGGAATGTGGCAGTGGTAGTCCACCAGGGGCATGGACTTGGCGCAGTCGTGGTAGAGATGCTTGGCAGTTTCGGTGCCAAGCAGGAAATCTTTATCCATAAAGTCTTTCATGGCATTTCCTCCTGTCAAAAGTGCGAAAGCCCACCCGTCCTGTCTGGGACGGACGGCCTCCCGTTTATTTCAGCGCTTGATGTCATAGTTCATGTTCATCAGATTGCGGATAACCTCGGCGTCGTCGGTGATGTTGCCGTCGCCGTGGATGGTGTGCTTGATGACGCTGCTGGCCACGGCAAAATTCACCATGTCCATGGGCTTGTAGTCGAGCATCTGTGCGTAGATCAGGCCGCTGGCGAAGGCGTCGCCGCCGCCCACCCGGTCCAGGATGTTGAAGGTGAAGCGCTTGCTCTCGAAGGTGTGGCCCTGATACCACATATAGGCCATCAGGCTGTTCTCGCTGCCGCTGTGGGCGAAGCGGACGTGGCGGGCGATGCACTTCAAATTCGGATAGCGCTCCACAAACCGCTGGAAGATCTCGTCCTGCTGCTCATAGCTGGGCTGGAGGGGCGCGCCGTCCTTCCAGTCGCCCTTGGAATGGTCGCCCTCGTCCTTCCACAGATGGTAGGGCTCGATGCCCAGCAGCACGTCCACATAGGGCAGGCACTGGGTGCAGAAGTCCCTGGCCTGCTCCCAGGTCCACAGCTGGGAGCGGAAGTTGCCGTCAAAGCTGACGGTCATGCCCTTCTCTTTCCCCACCTTGAGGCAGTCCAGAATGAGCTGGGCGCAGCTGGGGGACAGGGCCGGGGTGATGCCGCTGAGGTGCAGCCAGTCGAAGCCGTCCAGCAGGACATTCAGGTCCACTTTGGAGAAATCGTATTCCGTAATCGCGGAGTGCTTACGGTCATAGGTCACCTTGCTGGCCCGGATGCCGTAGCCGGTCTCCAGGTAGTAGGCGCCCAAGCGGTGGGTAGGAGTCTCTGCGACCGTGGACAGGATGATAGGGGTGCAGTGCACGTCGTTGGAGCGCAGGGCGCGAACGGCGCTCTTGCCCAGGCTGTTGTTGGGCACCACACTGAAAAAGGTGCTGTCAATGCCCAGGTTGGCCAGGGCCAGGGCGATGTTGGCCTCACTGCCGCCGTAGCTGGCCTCAAAGGTGTTTGTCACCCGGATCTTGCCGTAGTTGGGCGGGGTCAGGCGGAGCATGATCTCGCCAATAGTGATAAATTTCTGGGAGCTGTTACCTTGGAGCAGAGGGTTGCGGTGTTCCATATCGTTCTCTCCCAAATCAAAGATATAATTATCCTAAAAAGCCCGTATCAGGTCCGTTACCGGGCGGGAACGTATCAGTTACCGCCCCCGCCCGTAACAGATTAAAAGTTTTCTTTCGGTTCCTTTCTTTTTCAAAAAAAGGAATACCCTTACCGCTGGATGCGGCCGGAGCCGTCGCCGCCGGCCAGCTTCTCCACCTCGGAGACAGTGACCATGTTATAGTCGCCCTCGATGGAGTGCTTCAGGGCGGAAGCCGCCACGGCAAACTCCACCGCCTCCTGGGTGCTTTTGCCGTTCAGCAGGGAGTAGATCAGCCCGCCGCCGAAGGAATCGCCGCCGCCCACGCGGTCGATGATATGCAGCTCGTACTTCTTGGAGAAGCAGTACTCCCCGGAAGCCACATCATACAGCATGGCGCTCCAGCCGTTGTCAAAGGCGGAGTGGGACTCGCGCAGGGTGATGGCCACCTTCTCAAAGCCGAACTTGTCCGCCAACTGCTTGGCAACGGACTTATAACCCTCGTGGTTGATCTCGCCGCCGTAGATGTCGGTGTTCTCGGCCTCAATGCCGAACACATCCTTGGCGTCCTCCTCATTGGAGATGCACACGTCCACGTACTGGCACAGGTCGGTCATGGCGGCGCGGGCCTGGTCGCGGGTCCACAGCTTGCCGCGGTAGTTCAGGTCACAGGAAATCTTCACGCCGTGGGCCTTGGCGGCCTTGCAGGCTTCCTTGCAGATCTCCACCACATTGGGGCCCAGGGCCGGCGTGATGCCGGTGAAGTGGAACCAGTCCACGCCCTCAAAGATGGCGTCCCAGTCGAAGTCGGAGGTGCTGG
This sequence comes from uncultured Oscillospiraceae bacterium, assembly GCA_910588625.1. Taxonomy (GTDB): domain Bacteria; phylum Bacillota; class Clostridia; order Oscillospirales; family Oscillospiraceae; genus Enterenecus. Next base: position 19,729 of record CAJUQN010000009.1, on the reverse strand, counting down.
CCTCCTGGATGGCGGAGTGGGCACGGTCATAGATGCACACGGAGCCGCGCTGAGAGGCGCCCTTCTCGTTAAAGTAGATGCCCACACGGTCGCCGCCGCGGACGATCTTAGAGGTGTCCACGCCGTAGCGGCGCAGGGAGTTCACCGCCGCCTGACCGATGGCATGGGCGGGGAGCTTGGTGACAAAGGACGCGTCCAAGCCGTAGTTGGCCAGGGAGACGGCCACGTTGGCCTCGCCGCCGCCGAAGGTAAACTCCAGGTGGTCGGCCTGAACAAAGCGCTCGTAGTTGTAGGGTTGGAGACGAATCATGAGCTCGCCGAAGGTGACTACTTTAGACATATTATATTCCTCCAATTATCTTTATAATCGTTCCGCTTACTTCTGAACCAGGTGGAGCGCGAAGCCGGACAGCTCGTTCTTGAGATAGATGGCCTTGGTCTTGCCCTTGGGGTCCACCACGCGGGACTCCTCAATGAACTCCACGCCCTGTCGGCCCAGGTGATAGACGGCGCGGTCCACGTTGTTGGCGCCGATGGCGATGTGGCCGTTCTTGCCGCGGCCGGGCTTCTTCATGCACTCCACGGCCTTGCCCGCAAAGATGGAGGAGTTGCCCGCCTTGTAGTCCAACCCGAACAGGGCGCACAGGGTCTTGGCGGTCTGCTCGGCCTCAGCCTCGTTCTCGCAGTTGACGCCCACGTGGGCCAGCTCAAAGCCCAGCATGGTCTTGACGGCCTCTTTGCACATGGCGGTGATCTCGGCCCACTTCTCGGCCTTAATCATATCATTCTTGCACATCCAGGTACCGCCCACGGCGGCGATCTGGTCGTAGCCCAGGTAGTCGTTGACGTTCTTGGCGCTGACGCCGCCGGTGCACATCCACTTGGCGGTCTTGAGGGCCGCGCCGATATTCTTCAGCATGGCTACGCCGCCGTTGGCCTCGGCGGGGAAGAACTTCAGCATCTCACAGCCCTGGTTCATGGCCTGCTGCATCTCGCCGGCAGAGGCGGTGCCGGGCATCATGAGTCCGCCCTTGTCAATGACATGTTGGGTAACTTTGGGGTCGTAGCCTGGGGCCACTATGAAGGAAGCGCCCGCGGCCATAGCCCGGTCGGCCTGCTCACAGGTCAGCACGGTGCCGGCGCCCACCAGCATCTCGGGGACCTCTTTAACGATGGCGCGGATGGCGTCCTCGGCGGCGGCGGTACGGAAGGTAACCTCAGCGGCAGGCAGTCCACCCTCCGCCAAGGCGCGGGCCAGGGGGACCGCCAGGGCGGCGTCCTCAATGGCGATGACGGGGATGATGCCGATCTCATAGACTTTTTGCAGTGTTGCGTTCATACCTGTATCCCTCCATAAAAAATTGAACGGGCTTTCGGACGGCGAACGGGTCTTTGCTGGGTGGTTCTCAGGTTTTCTGCTTGTCTCTATTATACATCTTGTATACTAGAATGCAATTGGAGAAAGTGTAAAAGTTTTTTGTCTCTTTTTGTGCAAAATCCCACATCCATCCAGACCGCACAATATTTTCGCTGGTGCACTAGTGGACAAAAATGCAAATCTGTGATACAGTATATCAAATTACGGACGGGAGATGGGGACAATGAAGCTGCTGGAGCGGCTCCCACGGGAGAGTGGCGGGGAATACGCCTTGCGCACCATCAAGGAGAACATCATCAGCTTGGAGCTTGCCCCCGGCAGCCAGATCAGCGAAAACGAGCTGGCCGTGGAGATGGGGTTGTCCCGCACCCCGGTGCGGGAGGCGCTTATCGAGCTGTCCAAGGTGAAGATCGTGGATATTCAGCCCCAGAAAAAGAGCACCATCCCCCTCATCGATTACGACATGGTGGAGGAGTCCCGGTTTATGCGCAGCCTGCTGGAGTGCGCCGTGGCCGAACTGGACTGCGAGATGGCCGGACCGGAAGATCTGGAACGGCTCAACGAAAATATCCGCCTCCAAAACCTCTATCTGGACGACTTCTATTCCGGCCAGTTTATGAATCTGGACAACCAATTCCACGGAATGCTGTTTAGCATCGCAAAAAAGGCCCAGGTATTCGGATTGATCCAAAACATCTCCCTTCACTTCGACCGGGTGCGCACCATGGCCCTCTCCTCAGTGAAAAACACCAAGATCGTCCAGGACCATGTGGACCTGGTGGACGCCATCCGCCGCAAGGACACCGGGGCCGCCCGGGAGCTGATGGAGCTGCATCTCAACCGCTACGACATCGACGCCGCCGCCCTCCGGTCGGCCTATCCCCAGTATTTCAAATGACGCGAAAAGGCCCCAGGTCCACCGGACCTGGGGCCTTTTTTAATCCGGCGCTGGACCCACTTTCAACGTGTAGCGCACGCCGTCTTCGTTCTCATATAGGTTGGTCACAACCGTCTCCCGGCTGGTGCAGACGAACTCGTGGGAATCGCTCCAGCAATCAATGATCCGGATTTCACCGCTCCCCAGTCCCTTGCTCCAGTCATCGCCTGAAAAACGTGAGATATACGCCTGGCCCACACCCATAGCCAGCTCCGCACAGCCGTGCGCTGGGGAATAACACACTACGCTGCCCACGCTGTCCGAGCCCAGTTTGCACAATCCGCTGTCATATGGGTCCAGGTACAGGGTGCGCACCTCGCCGTTTTTCAGGCGGTAATAGCGGTACTCGTCCCCTTCCGCCGCAGGGAAGCCCCGCAGGCTCACCAGGCTCATGGGCCCCTGGTACTCCAAGGTCCCGGCCTCAATGGGCCGGTCCTCCAGCCAGTCCAGCAGGGGCAGGGCATAGCTTCCCTCCCGGTTGTCCAGACAGCGGGCGAAGCCGTCATGGCTGGAGATCGTGCCGCAGGTGAACCCAGCCTCCATCATCGTCTCCGCCAGATAGTCCGCCACAAAGGCGTTCCGCATCCACCCGAAGTCCAGGAAGCGGTCAATGCCCTCCCGCTGGGCGTAGGCCAGATAGTCCTCCGACACCCGCAGGCAGACCCGACTATCCTCCAACAGCTCTACGTCGATAGAATAGGGGTCCTCGGCATAGGCGGCGATGGCGGCGTATTCCTCCGCCACCTCCTCGCTGAGCCGGGGGTCGAAATCCACCAGCTGGACGTCGTCCTGGCACAGAAACAGGTCGTTATACCGGGCATAAACTGGACCCAGGTAGACGGTGCGGTCCCCTGCCTCCTGGACGGCCTCAAAGGCCTGGTACAGCGCCCGGTCCACCGCCAATACCTCGTTGGGGCGGCCGCTGAGCTCCTTCAGGCTGACCATATCCTCAAAGCGCTCGCTGGCATGAAACATCTGATAGGCCTTCCGGCACGCCTCGGTATACAGCCGGGTCGCCTCCCGGCTCTCCTCCCGGGCGGACCGCCCCGACACCCCCACCTCGTACAGGAATACGAATTCATCCCCGCAGGTGGGACCGTCCGCAGCCCCAGCCTGAATGGTCTGCCATCCAGGCTCAATGGTAAACATCTGGTCCACGGCATAGACCAGCGCCCCCACGCCAATCAGCAGAAACACCACCGCGGCAATAGCCCGCAGCCCGGTTTTCTCACCGGACAGCTCGATCTTTTGGACCGGTTTGACCTGGGGCCGCTTATCCCTTGCGCTGCGCCCCAAGGTCAAATCACCGCCAGCACAATCAGCAATAGGAAAATCACCAGAATAGCGGCCAGGAAGATCAGTCCGGCAATGGCGCCCTTCTTACAGGCTTTTGCGTTGCGGAAATGGTGGAAATGATTGAACACCGCCATAGCAATCAGGCCCAGCAGGGGCAGGATGAAGGAGAATATCTTGTACCACACACTGCCTGTGTCATGGGTGGGCGGAATGCGAAGCTCCTCCTCTCGGATGGCCGCAGCCAGATTCTCGTCCTGCTTCCGCTTTTCTTCGGCCTTTCCCTCCACCGGGGCGTTGGGGTCCCGAATGGTGATGGGCTTCACCGGCACGCCCGCGTCCCGGATGGCCTTGTACCGCGCGATCTCCTTCTTGCTGCCGTAGACGTAGTGGTCATGGCCGATGCACACGAACTCCGGCTTATCCTCCGTATAGTCGTGGACAGAGGGGTCGTAGGTGAACAGCACCTTGTTTTTCTCCAGCTCCGGGTCGGGGATGGGAATGGCGGAGATCAGCGAGTGGGTGTAGGGGTGCAGGGGGTAATTGAACAGCTCCTCCGCCTCGGCCACCTCGACGATCCGTCCCTTATAGATAACGCCGATGCGGTCGGAGATGAAACGTACCACGGACAGGTCATGGGCAATGAACAGATAGGTGATTCCCTTTTCCTTCTGGAACTTCTTCATCAGGTTGAGCACCTGAGCGCGGATGGACACGTCCAAGGCGGAGATGGGCTCGTCCGCCACCACCAGCTCCGGTTCCATGACCATGGCCCGGGCGATGCCGATGCGCTGGCGCTGGCCGCCGGAAAACTCGTGGGGATAGCGGGTCAAATGCTCGGGGAGCAGACCCACCTCCTCAATCATGGCCTCCACCTTGTGGACCCGGTCGGCCTCGTTCTCGAACAGGTGGAAGTTATACAGGCCCTCTGAGATGATGTAATCCACCGTGGCGCGCTCGTTCAGCGACGCCGCCGGGTCCTGGAACACCATCTGAATGTTGCGGATAACCTCCCGGTCCAAAGCCCGGGGGATTTTTCCGGAAATGCGGATGCCCTTGTAAGTGATCTCACCGGCGGCCAGGGGATTTACCCGGATGACCGCCCGGCCCACGGTGGTCTTGCCCGAGCCGGACTCGCCCACCAGGGAGAAGGTCTCCCCCTTGTAGATGTCGAAGGAGGCGTCCTGCACAGCGCGAACAGCGTCGTCCCCCTTGCCGAAGGTGATATCCACGTGTTTCAGGGACAGCAAGATCTCTCTGCCATTCTCGTCCAACGGCCCGTGCTCCGGCAGCAGGGAGGACCGGGCCTTGTTTCCTTTTTCTTGACTCACAGTCCGACCCTCCTTAAATGTTGAATGCGTCCATCAGCTTCTGATGGATGTCCCGGATGCCCTCCGGCTTCTCGATCTTGGGGGCCCTGGGGTCCATCAGCCAGGTCTTAGCAAAGTGGGTGTCACTGACCTGAAACATGGGAGGCTCCAGCTTGGTGTCGATCTCAAGACAGTAGGGATTGCGGGGGGCAAAAGCGTCGCCCACGATCTGGTTGTACAGAGAGGGCGGAGTGCCGGTGATGGAGTACAGCTTGGCGTCCTTCTGCGCCAGCTGAGGCAAGGAGGACAGCAGCGCCCAGGTATAGGGATGCCGTGGGTCGTAAAACACGTCCCGTACGGTGCCCAGCTCGATGATCTGGCCGGCGTACAGCACCGCCACACGGTCAGCGATGTTGGCCACCACGCCCAGGTCGTGGGTGATGAACACGATGGTATAGCCAAATTCCTTCTGCAAATCCTTAATCAGCTGCAAAATCTGGGCCTGAATGGTCACATCCAGGGCAGTGGTTGGCTCATCACAGATCAAAATCTTCGGCTGGCAGGACAAGGCGATGGCGATGACGATGCGCTGGCGCATACCACCGGAATACTGGAAGGGATAGTCATCAAACCGGGCGGGGGCATTGGGGATGCCCACCTTGTGCATGATCTCCAGGGCACGGCGGCGGGCCTCCGCCTCAGAGCACTGCTGGTGCTTGAGGATAACAGAGGTGATCTGCTTGCCGATGGTAATGATGGGGTTCAGAGAAGTCATGGGGTCCTGGAACACGGTGGCGATGCGCTTGCCGCGAATTTGGGTCCAGTCCTTGGGGTCTTTCACGTTGGCCAGGTTCAGGATGCAGGTGCCGTGGAGCTGCTCTGCCGTCTCATCCAGGTAGCGCACTCGGAAGGTCACATTGTCGAACACAGCGTTGCGCTGTCCCTCATCGTCCAAATCCACACCCAGCTGCATGGCTTTTTTCAGGGCCTCCAACAGGTCCTTGACCATTTTTGTCCGCTTTCTTCGGCTGAACCGGCCCACAGACAGGTAGATCTCCTTTGCCAAAATCTCATTGCGCTTTAACGCATTTTCGCCGACCTGGCCCGCGGTCTCCTTTTTATACTGCTCCTGGAGCTTGCTCATGCGGTCCTGCCAGCTCTTTTGATAGGCGGCGTCGTTGTCTACCGCGTGCTTTTTCTCCCGGGCCAGCTGTTCGTTCTTCTTTTTCAGGGCCTTGATCTGCTCGTCGTATTTCTTGATGTCCTGGGCGGCCTGCTTGATCTTGGCCTTCTCCTTGACGGGGTCCAGGGTCTGCTTCCGGTTGAATACGTCGGTGCGCAGCCGCTCCAGCTCCTTGACCTCTGCCTCCTGGGCCTCCTGCTCCGCACCGCTCAGGCCGCTCTTTTCCTTCTTCTCGCGTTCCAGCTCCAGAATCTTCTGGTAGGTGGCCGCGCCCAGCTCCAGCTTAGCGTACTCGTCCAAGTCCCGCTTAGCACGGTCCATGACGGCGCGGGCGGAGTCGTCCACCTTCACCACAGTGTCGGCCAGCTCGCCGTCGCTGAAAATGATGGAGCCGTTGTCCACGTAGCCGTTGGAGTCCAGCATTCCGGCAAAGGTCTTGGTGAACACTGACTTACCGGAACCCGACTCGCCCACGATGGCGATGGACTCGTTCTCATAGATATCCAGGGAGATGCCCCGGATGGCGGTCAACGTCCTGCCGCGGACCTTGAACTTCACGTCCAAATCCTTGACGGACAGCAGTACCTTTTTCTCTTCCATGCCGCCGCCCCCTTACATATGGGTCCTGGGATCAGACGCGTCGCCCAGGTTCAGGCCCACCACGTACAGCACCACGGTGATGACGACGGCGATGGCCACCGGGCTCCAGAACTCAAATTGCCAGCCCGGCGTGACCATGGCGCCCTCCGCCTCGAAAATCAGGCGGCCCAGGGTCATCTCGGGGATGCCGCGGCCGATATAGGCCAGGAACACCTCATAGGAGATATAGGACGGGATCTCGGTGGCCAGCAGGGTCACGATCACGGAGGTCATGAAGGGCAGGATGTTCTTCATGGCGATCTTCACCGTGGAGGTGCCCAGGCACTTTGACGCCAGGTTGTATTCCCGGTCACGGATGATAACCACCTGTATCCGGATGGTGTAGGCAATGGCCAGCCAGCCCGTCACCGTCAGGGCAAACACCATGGTCCAGAAGCTGGGCGTGAACAGCATCAGCAGCACAGAGATCAGCAGCACATAGGGGATGTTGCCCAGGATGTTGTAGACCTCCATCATAAAGGCGTCCACTCTCTTGGAGAAGCCCCACACGGCCCCCACCAGCACGCCGATGGTCATATTGATAGCGCCGCAGATGAACGCCAGGGAGATGGAGATGCGGGCTCCGTTCCACATGGCGTCAAAGGTGGACTGGCCGGAGGCGCCGGTGCCCAGAATATACCGGGGGTCGCCGTTGAAATACTTCAGCGCCGCCGAGGGGGATAAATGCTTGATGTCCGGGTTGAGCAGTCCGCCGTACCGGTCAAATTCCGTCAGCGCGGGATAGATATACGCAAAGGCGATGAGCAGCGCCAGCACGGCCAGGATGAAAATGTTCAGCTTCTTGCGGAAAAACACGCGAAACACCGACTGCCAATAGGAGTAGCGGGGCGCGGTAATCTTCTCCGACTCCAAATCGCTGTGCTCGTGGAAGGAGAACAGCTGCTCCTCCGTCATGCCCAAACTCTTCAAATCAAAATCATGGTCCATAGCTTTCACCTATCCTTCGTCGTGAACGAGATGCGCGGGTCCACCGTGGCCATGAGCACGTCGCCCACAATGACCGACGTCACGGACAGCACCGCGTAAAACAGCACCACACCCACGATCACGCCGTTGTCAAATTTATTGATGGCCTCTGTCAGCAGGTTGCCGGTGCCGGGGACCACATACACGCGCTCGGTGATGATGGCGCCCGTCATGGCTCCCAGCACGCTGGCCGGGATGCCGTGGACGATGGGGATGGCCGCGTTCTTCATGATGTGCTTGGAGAAGATCTCCCCCTCCGTCAGGCCGCCGGACCGGGCGAACTTCACATAGTCCGAGCTCATCTGGTCCACCATATACCGGCGCATCCACTTCATCAGGTTGGCAATGGAGGGCAGCGCCAGCGAGATGACGGGCAGCACAAAGATCAACTTGGTGCCCGACTCGATGTCAAAGGTGGTGGGCAGGCCAAACACCTGCCCGCCGATGCCCTTGAACAGGAAGATATAGGCCAGGGAGGGCATTGCGATGATGAGCACCGTGTAAATGGTGCCCAGCTTGTCGATGAGCCTATCCTTTTTCAGCGCGCACAGCACGCCCAGGGGCAGGCCCAGGCAGTAGGCGATGATGACCGCCATGAGGCCGATGACGAAGGAATAGCCCAGCTTGGAGAAGCCCCCCCGCACCGTGCCTACCACCGTGTAGTCGTCGGTGAAGCGGTCCACGTTGATGGCGTTGGCCTCCCGGCTGCCCAGCATATAGGTCGCGGTGTGCAGGTCGTCCGCGCTCTCCTCCGCGTGGCCCGTGGGGAAGGTGGTGGTCCGCAGCACGTAGGTGCCTTGGCTGCGGCTCATGGTTTCCGCCACGTCCACGCCGTTGCTCACCGTGTAGGACATACCCAGGCGGAGGGTGGCGAAGTTCTGATGGATAAAGGGGAACTGGCCGTCAACATACAGCAGGTATCTGTGCTCGGTGCCGTTGCCGATGATGGCCGGGGCGAATTTGTCTCCGCCGTACAGCGGGTCGAAGAGGGTGAAGGTCAGCCCCCGTTCCCCTTCCACCTCCTCCGCCTTGTGGATGTTGTCGATGTCCACCAGGCCGGTGAAGTAGTTCCACACGCGGCCCGCCAGGGGCAGATCCTTGGTGGCGAACAGCTGCTGTGCCCCGCCGTTGGCCACCTTGCGGCCGCTCATGATGGCGTTCAGCCGGATGACCTCATAGCCCTGGGACTCATAGTATTCGGTGAATCTCGCCACATACTCCGCCGCGACAGGGGGGTCGTCCTCGGGCTTGCGGCCAAAGCCGGCGGCCTCGGCCCGGGTCTCCTCGTCGATCTCCCCGCTGCTGGCCAGCTCAAACAGCCAGTCGGTGTAAGGCACATAGTCCAGATAGCCGTACTGCTCCCACTTATTATAGCAGTATGTCTCCCGGGTATTGCCGCCCTGCCGCCCATAGGCGCTGTCCGCCGAGAACACCTGTTCCCGGTTCAGCAGGGAGTAGATGAGCACCATGACGATGATCACCACGACCATGATGGACACGACGCCGTGCAATATCCGCTTGAGCAAATATTTTCCCATATTATCACGCACCTGATTTCTGTTCTGTTCTCCCCCGCGCGGGGGAGGGAACGATCCGCCTTCCAACCGTTCCCTCCCCTGTAAGGGGGAGAATTTTGCCGGATATGCGTGCAGGAGAATGGCACGCACCATTCTCCTGCACGCGCATATGATCGATCTTTTACAAAGATGTCTTTACATACTAGAGCTTAGCCGCCGCCCCACAGGCCCAGGTTCTTGGTCTGGTAGCCGTCGCCGTAGGGCAGGACGTTGGCCAGATAGGAGTAGGGGTCGGCGAAGTCGGCGGACCAGCCGGTGCCGATGGGGAAGTCGCAGGACACCTCGGCGCCGGTCTTGCAGCGGAAGGAGGTGGAGTTGAGCTGCTCGCTGTCGTTCATGCCGAACAGATCGACCCGCACCAGGCCCTCCAGGGCGCTCTCAATGCTCTGCTTGTAGGCGTTGGCCCGGTTGGTGGCAGTCTCGGAGTAGCTGGCGTAGGTGAAATCGATGATGATGGGATTCTCCTTGGAGATCTCGATGCCCTGGGCGGCCAGCTCCTCCACGGCCTTGGCCATGCACTCGCGGGCGTTGTCCACGTTATAGAAGCCGTCGAAGCCGTCGCCGGAGCCCATGCCGCCGTTGGCGTCGGGGTCCCACACCTTGATGGGATAGCCGTCGGCAGTGATCTGGGCCTGGATCATGGCGCCGTAGTAGGTGCCCGCCTCAAAGGTGGTGGGGGTGCCGTTGATGTCAATGGTGGTGTCCTCGCTCAGCTGCACGAAGTTGCCGGGAGTGTAGGTGTTGCGGATAGACATCTCCTTCAGGTCCTCGCCCACAGCCTGGCCCTGGTAGTTCACGCGGTCGAAGCCGTAGCTCATGGCCAGGCGGAAGTTGTGGTTGTTCATGGCGGCGTGGGTGCGGGCCTGGTCGTCCAGAATGTCGGAGGTGAAGACGCCGCCGTTGCGGTCAATCTCGTCGGTGCTCTCATGGGTCTTGTTGGAGGTGCTGACGCCGGGGTTGTTGAACAGGGCGAAGGACTGCCGGTTCAGGTTGGTGAAGCCCACGCGGGTGGTGTTCTTCAGGTCTCCGGTCATGGCGTAGTCGTCGAACAGGCCGTCGGTCTTGGCCTGCTGGATGCCGTTGGGGCCCATATCGCACACGTCGATGGTGCCGTCGTTGAAGTCATGGTAGGTCTTCAAGGGATCGGTGCCCTCCTCGAAGGGCCAGGTGATCTTCTTGATGTTCATGTTGTCATAGTTCCAGTAGCTGGGGTTGGCCTCATAGACGATGCTGTTGCGGTCCACGTGGCTGGTGACCAGATAGGGTCCGCAATAGGCAATGTTGGTGGAGGTCAGGCCGTAGTTGCCGCTGACGTGGTCGGCGCGGCCAAAGGTGCCGCCCTGAGAGGTGTAGTACTCGCGGCACAGGGGGGCGAAGAAGCCGCAGTAGGTCAGCATGGACTCGAAGGAGTTGACGCGCTGGGTCAGGTGGTACACCAGGGTGTGGTCGTCCACGGCCTCCACGCCCACCTGGGAGAAGTCGGTGATTTCACCGAAGCTGTACTCCACGCCGTTGACGATATTGGGGGCGATGGCCTCGGCGCCGCTGTCGCCATAGCAGTCGAACATATGCTGCATGGATGCCACCCAGTCGTCGGCCTTCACGTCGGCCACCTTGCGGCCCTGATAGTCGGTCCACACCGCGCCCTCGCGGATGTGGAAGGTCCAGGTCAGGCCGTCCTCGGAGTTCTCCCAGCTCTCCGCCAGGGCGGGCTGGAGCACGTTCTCCATGTCATACTTCACCAGGCCCTCCACGGTGCCGCACACGGGGTCGCCCACGGAGCTGGTCCAAGCGGACAGGGTGTCCCAGGTCTCGGGGTCCAGGGTGTAATCCCAGTAGCCCAGGGAGTCCTTCAGGGTGTAGCCCTTTTCGGCCAGGAAGTCCTTGGCGGACTGCTCATAGGTGCCGGTGCCGGCCAGCTCGTTCCACATGGCGATCAGCTCCTGGCGGTCCGCAGCCTTCAGGGGCTCGTTGGTGACCAGGGCGGTCTCATAGCGGCGGTAATCGGTGCCCCACTGGACGGTGGGGACGGACTTATCCACCATGCGGGACATACGGTAGTAGCCGTCGTCGCCGCAGTAGGTGACAAAGGTGCCGCTCTCCATCAGCTTGGCCTCGGCGACGGCCATGAGGGCGTACATCTCGTCGGCGCTCTCGGCCTTCTGGGCCACCTGGAGCGCCTCATAGAAATCGCCCAGCGCGTCCATATACAGGACCTCGTCCTCGTAGGTGGTGGGGACGTACTCGCCCAGGCCCTGACTGGGCGCGCCGCTGTTCTCAGGCGCCTTGCTGTTGTCGCCGGTCTGGTCGTTGTTGCAGGCCGCCAAGCTCAGCACCATGACGAGCGCCAGCAAGAGACTTACGAACTTCTTCATAGTTATCCTCCTATTTGTTTTGTTATATTTGACTGGACAAAGACAGGTGCCGCCCATCCTGCTCAGGTCAAACCAATTTTCCGCTCTCCGCATGGAAAGCCCATCTGTCCCCCCGTTGGGGGACAGGAAAAACGGGATATATCCCGTTCAGCGCTACAAAGCATTACTTTGCTAAATCAACAGTATAAAAATACAACGCGGCGCCCCACGCCCATCGAAGGATGGCGCGCCGCGCGTCTTTGCAAGAAGGGAAAAGGCCCGATTCATTTTCACCAATCCGGCAAGCCCCGTCTCATTTGTGATTTGTAATATTATACCGAATTGTCCGCCCCCTGTCAATAAGGGAATTGCATTTCCGGCCGCCGGACCTGCAAATTTTCCTTTGGCGCAGGCCGTTTTGCCGTCAAGCTCCTCCGCCGCCGCGGGAGCGAAAAGACCGCCGGGGCGTCTGCCCCGGCGGTCTTTTCCGTCCTGTCCCTTATTCCGGCCCGTCTGCCAGGTCCATATACAGCGCCCGCCCGCAGGAAAACGCCCCAGACGGGCTCATGTTCACCGGCACATTGACCCAGCCAATGTAGTTGGTGAGGGTCCCGCTGGCGTCGCAGCCCAGCCAGCAGAACACCTGGCCGTCCTTGACAGTCCAGCGGACCTGGTCCTCGAACCAGAGGGCCTCCGCCATGGGCGTGTACGGGCTCTTCTCCCGGACACGGTCCTTGGAGATGGCCTCGTCCAGCTCCAGGCCTTTGAGGTAGAAGCTCTCCCCGTCCCCGGTGCATTGGATGGCGCTGAACACCAGCTCGTTGAGGCGGTCGGTGTCGTACTGCTCCAAGGTGTCCGCGTCGAACACATAGAGGTTCTCGACCAGCACCCCGGCGCCCCAGCCCGACGCCAGGGAAAATACGATCTCGTCCTTCCCGTCCCCGTTCCAGTCCAGCACTCGGAGCGTGGGTACAAAACGGGAATCGGCACAGTCCACCGTGAACCGGGCGGTCCGGTCCTGATAGCGCAGGTCAAACACGGCGGGCGCGTCTGTTTCGTTCACCTGGGCCAGGACGGGCTCGTTCTCGTACCATTCCCGTTCCATGGCCGCCTGGAAGCGCCACAGCTCGTCCGGCAGGGCCTTCTCCCCCCGGACATAGGTGGGCTCCCACTGGTCCAGCCAGCCCAGATCGTCGTACAGCCGCCCGTTTTTCTCAAAGGTTTTCAGCAAATCCTCGTCGGTGTTGATGAGCTGGACGCTGTGGGACAGCAGTTCGTTGATATTGCCCATGAAGCGGGTGATCTCGTTCACGCCGAATTTGTGCTGTGACCGCATCATGGGGTGGAAGTTGATGTCGAACTCCACAGTGTCGTATATCGCGGTGGAGGCTCCATGCTCGTTCAGCGTGAACAGCCGGTAGCTGTAGGCGCCCCACCCCTGGGCCATATAGGGGTTGTAGCGCAGGAGGTAGTCCCCGTCACCGTCGTGGCACAGGAACAGAGCGTTCCATCCCGCGTGGGCGAAATAGCCCTCCTCCTCGAAAATCAGGGCCCCGTTCTCCCAAATTTCCAGCCGCTGGCCCGCGCCCTCGTCAATGGTCTCCAGCCGCAGCTCCTCCGGGATGCCGTTGCGGTTCAGGTCGGGGGACAGGTTTTCCACATTCACTGCCCGGGTGTCTGCAAGGGCCCGCTCCACCATGACGTCAAACTCATCCCGCAGCATCTGAGTCTCGCCGTCCGGAGCGCCTCCGCCCGCGCCTGTTGGCATGACGGCGGCAAGCCTCCGCCCGTTCGGGTCCAGGCTGAAAATGTAGTAGGTCCTCCAGTCCTCCGGGGAGAACCACCCGTCCTCCGTCACGTACATCCCGCCAGCCAGCATATACTCCGCCTTTCCCGGCTCCGGAGTGTGATACTCGCTGAAGCCCCGCCAGATCTCCACCTCCATGCCCATCACGGTGCGGCTCCACGGACCGTCCAGGGTCTTTATCCGAAAGCCGTCAAACTCCGGCCTGCCTCTGTTCCCTGCGGCGATGGGCTGGCTGTCCAGGTCCAGAAGGAACTGCCCATATTTCTCCTCCACGTCCTGGGCGATGGCGTCCAGCACCTGCGCGGGCACACCGGACACGTCCGGCGCAAAGTTGGCCGTCAGGCCCTCCCTGAACCGGTCATAAAAGTAGTTCGCCTCTGTCAGCAGCTCCTCCAGAATATGGGCCATGTTCAGCATCTCCTGGTCGGTGAGCTCGATGGCCCTATCCCCCAGTTCGGAGGTAAACTTCTTTTGGATGACTGTATCACTGCTCAAATCCACGGTGAAGTCGATGGCGATGCCATACACCGTGCCGTCCTTAATGCGGTCATCGTTTACATTTAAGCGCACATGCAGGACGTTTTTCTCCGCGTCCTCCCAATCCGCGCCGCCCTCTGCCGACTTCCCCGCCAGCTTGGGACAAAAGTATTCCAAATCTCCCGCAAGATAGAGTGCTCCGCCGTTCGTGCCGCGCGACCAATCCACCACACAGGCGCCGCCCAGACCTCCAATCAAAACGTTCCTGTCCCCATTCATCGTATAGGTCGGGGTCAAGCCGTCCATACCGTCCGACGGCTCTGCCGGAGTCCACTGCCCGAAAGCGGGCACGCAGGCCAGCGCCGTCACCGCCACCGCCACAATCACCGCCCACAGCACCCGCTTGGGGGCCTGGGCAATGCGGGTGACGCGCTCCTTGAGGCTCTTTTTGTCCCCCGCCATGGTGGTGGCGCACCGGAACAGGTCGCCGGGCCGGGGCTTGGCCGTCACCAGGGCCAGGAGCGTACTGCCATAAGCGGCCCGCTCGCCGTCGCCCAGCCGCTTGAGGGTCCCCTCATCACAGGCCAGCTCCCCGTCCCGCTGGCTGAGGACTGCCGCCAGCCACACCAGCGGATTCCACCAGTGGACCGCCAGGGCCGCGCACCGCAGGAGGCTCCAGATGTGGTCGCCGTGTTTGTAGTGGGTGTATTCGTGGGCCAGCACGTGGCGGAGCATGGCCGGGTCCGCCGCCACATCCGGGGTGACGTACACCGCCGGACGGGGGATGCCAAACAAGCAGGGGGAGGGCAGGCCCGCCGACGCGTATACCCGCAGGGGGAGGTCTGCTTCATCCAGCGGAACGCGCTCCTGTCTCAGCCGCCAGTAAAACCGCAGATTCGACAGCAGAAGGACAACGGCCACCGCCGCCGAGCCTGCCAGCCACGCCCAGCCCAGCCACGCGGGGGCGCGGGTCAGGTCCGGGGGCGCGGGAGGCGCCGGCGCGTCGGGCACATCGGGGGCACCGGGCGCGTCCGGGAAGGTGGTCAGGGTCCCTGACGGTCCGGCCTGCCCGCCCAGGGAGTTCAAAACGTCATCCTCGTTTGGGTTGTAGAACTTCTCCACGCCGTCAAAAACCTGTTCTGTGCGCCTCTCGGTGACGACCCACGTCCCGGCGATGGGGGAGGTGAACAGCTGCACCGGCACCAGCAGCCGTACCAGTACCACCGCCCACAATCCGTAGCGCAGCCCGGCACTCATACGCCTGCCCAGCGCGGCGCGGAGGGCCAGCACCACTAAAATCAAAAAGGCAGCGGTGAATACCCATTCTTGCAGCATAACGGTCATTTATTACCCCTCCTCAATTTGGTCCAGGATGGCCCGCAGCTCGGCCACCTCGTCCCGGGACAGCTCCTGTCGCTTGGCCATGGCGCTCATCATCAGACCCACGCTGCCCTGGTAGACGCGGTCCAGAAAGCTGTGCGTCTCGGCAGTGGCGGCCTGCTCCCGCTCCACCGCCGGGGTGTAGGACTTGCCCCGGCCGGTCTGCTCCACGGCCACCAAGCCTTTTTCCTCCATGCGGCGCAGGGTGGTAATCGTGGTGCTCTTGGCCCAGCCAACCCGTTCGGCCAGATCCGCTACCAGCTGCATCACCGTCTGGGGGCTCTTCTCCCAGAGGCTCGTCAAAACGCTCCACTCGCTGGCCGTCAGCTTGATCTCATCCCTGTTTTTCTTTTGTTCCATGGTCTGCCCCTCCGTTTTGGTTTACGTTGTAGTCCTATTGTAGCACATCAGGTTTACGTTGTCAACCGAAAAAGAAGTTACAGTGTGGTTACAGCTCCACTGCCAATGGCTTGCGAAAAAAATTTTCGCTTCCCCCTTGACAAACTCTTGCAATCCTGTTAAAATTCCATTTGTCCGTTGCGAGTGTAGCTCATCTGGTAGAGCGCCACCTTGCCAAGGTGGAGGTAGCGAGTTCGAGCCTCGTCACTCGCTCCATGCGAAGTGTTCTTGTAGGGTTTGAGTACCCTGTGAAGGACACTTCGCATTTTTATTCCTCAAAACCGTATCAGGCGCTTTTGTCCAGGGAGCAGCTGACGGCTACTCCCTTTCTCGTCCCCATGGTGATCTGCGTGGCATTGGTATAGCGCCGGACGATTGCAAGGAAGGCGTCAACGTTCATCCGCTGGCCCTCGGACTGTTCAGCTCCAGCCGGAGGGCTTTGATCCGCTTGGCGTTCTCCCCCTGCTCCTGTTCATACCGCTGGGACATCTTCACAAACCGGGCGTCGCTGATCTTCTGATTCACAATGAACAGAAATCTTCAAGGCATGATTCAAGTATTCATCCGGATTATATTCCGGAGCATAGGGCGGCAGGAAAAACACCTCAATTTTATCCTTGTGGTGTTCCAGCCAGGACGCAGCAAGCTTTTTCCCCAATTCCTTGAGCCGTACGACCTGCCTGCGTATCTCCTTGCGTCCCTCTCTCCCTGCTTTCCTTAAGCCTATATACTCCATGCTCCCATTTTACCATACCTCCCCTGCTTTTCCTAACTTTTTCTTCGAAGATAATATATACAAACGCTCAAACCCTTTGAACAGCGTTTTGCGCTGGCTGCGGCTCTGTGAGCCTGACGGATATTTTGAAAAAATGCCGTTGCATACGTTTCCTTTGTTTCAGCCAAGTTCTTGTAATAGCTCCTATTCTGTTCCGCTGTTGTTCCCGGATTGCCGGTGTAGTGTACGGCAGCGCCGTTCACCTCGCTCAGCGCAATTCCAGGCCGGGAGTATTCATTGACCGGCAAGATGTCTTAAACGCTCCAATCGGAAATTGTAATCTCTCCAGGAACGGCAGGTTCTATCGGAACAATGGGCGGTTCTGAAAGAGCGGGATCATCTGTCTCCATATTTCCATCTGGCAATTCACTGTCAGGCGCAGGAAACAGATGCTCCTTGATATAAAGCACCTCACATATGATAAGGACGATCATCAGAGCCAGCAGAAGAAAAATTATACTTTGCAAGGCGTAGGCAATGATTAGTTTTATGCCGCGCTTTTTTCGCCTTGTTCTGATGACTGCTTGGCGCTTTCTTTCTGTCACGGCTCAAAAACCACCTCCTTCCCGTCTGATTTTAGAATCATGGTAACTTTCTCACCGTTATAACCAACAGACAGGGCCGGGTCATTTGAAATCTTCAGACTGCCCACGCCATCCCTGCCACATAGATAAACGCAGTCGGAATCCATGCGGTTGATAAAATACAGCCCTTGATCGGTCAGGCAGAAGTCATAAGCAACAACATTCCGAAACGGTCTTGTTTTGTGAGTCTTGGTGTCATACGCTGTCAGCAGAGAATTTTCGTTGATGAAGTAGATCGTCCGCCCATCAAACGCGATATTTCCTTTCGTGGGGATGTCCAGCATTTGCGTTCGCTGGATCGTCCTGCCCACTTCCGTAATTCCATCATTCGTAATGAAAAAGAGACTGTCATCGTTCAGGAAAAAGCCGTAGCAGTATTGCAGAAACATCCAGGTATCCCCCACGGTATAGTCAATTCCCAGCAGAGATCGCCCGCTGTCCGTTATTTTCTCGAAAATGACCTGTTCCTCAAAGGTTTCTGTATCAAGCTGGACGATGGACACCTGGGTGGCTGTGCTGTTGTAGCTGCCGACCCGATCCACATACTGCTCTGTGCGGGAGGCCATATAATAGATGTACGGCGCATCCATATAGACGGCTTTGACGGATTCCCCATCCGAAAAGGCCCCAAACAGCGGAGAGAGGGCCAAATCCGTCAAAGCGCCGGTTGCCCGGTTTTCCAGAGCGTATGTCCGCGTCTGATCATCGTAGATCACGCTGTAAGTTTCCGACACACTTTGCGAAGATGAATTGAATATCCCGTTTGCGGATTCTGTGGCAGAGCAGCCGGACAGCGGGAGCAGCACCAGCAGGCAGAGCGCGGCAGCCCCGCAGCCTCTGACGGGTTTTCTTCCAGACTGCCAGCAGTTTGTGTTTTGCCGCAGCACCCACCATACCATGAGGGCGCAGCACACAGCGGACAGGCCGAGCAGGGCCAGCAGCTCCTGGGGGGAACGCTCCGAAAAAGTCACGATGGGTTCCCCTGTCAATGAATCCTCCACAGAGGAAGTCCCTTCCAGGAATCCGGTTGCCAGCAGGAACGTCAGGGGAAGCGGCAAGCGGTAGCAGATCTGCCTGGACAGTCCGATGTAGGGAATCAAGGTGGACGCCACCCCAATCACTACCGTCAAAGCATATTTCTTCACCAAAACGGAGGTAAAGAGCAGCAGGGCGGCGAGATACACCGAGCCAAAACAGCGCAGGACGGTCAGAATCAGATACGCAGCCAGCAAAGAGATATTTTTTGTACTGCCCCCGAAACTGGCGATACTCTGAACAGGGTACTCCCCGTGGGGCAGGCCGTATTTTATTCCGAAGAAAGCAAAGCGAATCAGGGCCAGCCCTCCGCAGAGAGCGAACACGGCGCAGAGGGTCATCACGGCTTTGCTTCTGGCGCTCTTGCGGCTCTGGGGCGCCGT
Source organism: uncultured Oscillospiraceae bacterium (assembly GCA_910588625.1). GTDB lineage: Bacteria > Bacillota > Clostridia > Oscillospirales > Oscillospiraceae > Enterenecus. Next base: position 1,231 of record CAJUQN010000009.1, on the reverse strand, counting down.
CCGCAAAAGCGCGTCCATCTGACAGCTATACTCCGAGCAAAAAGCTGCAGCTGCCAAAATCAAAATGACAAGGAACAGCGGGAAGTCCAGCGTTTGGGCGGAAAACAGCCCCGCCCAGCCGTTTGTGTTCAGAAAGTAACGATTGCCGGTGTTCTCGCAGATATATAAATATTGCCGGTACACAGCTTCAAAGCCATGCTCATGGGCCAACACCGTGTTGACCTCCGCGATCTGCCGCTCATACTGTTCCGCTGTGATCTGGCCGCTGTAATAGCTTTCCTGGGATTGAGAGCGGGCATAGCGGGCCTCCGTGATGGCCTGGGCCTCCTGCTCCAGCCAAGCGGCTTTTTCCTCTGTGCAGGCTCCGTCCAGCCGTTCCAGATACCACTCATATTCCTCGCGGTATTCTTCCATCGCGCTGTTCTGCGGCCTGTCGGCTGCGGCCAGCCAAACCGTACTGACCAGGAGCGCAGCCAGGATATAGCATAGGCCCCGCTGGTAAATCATCAGTTTTTTCCATTCATAAGAGAAAACACTCATTTTGCCCTCCGAACACAGCGGTGACAGTTTTCCGCTGACAGAAAATAGATTGCAGCTGCAAGCACAAGGCCCGCAATCAGAGCAAACCATGCTGCGGCCTGCCAGGTCAGGACGGGGAATCCGCCCAGGTTTACAAACTCTGTTTTGCCCAGGAGCACACGGTTTGTCAGCAGAGAATAAGGGTTCAGCACCTTTGTCCAGAAGAAATTGGAGTAGGCGCAGGCGGCTCCGCTGACGGTCAGCGCCATACAGAGGGCAAAGTCGATGACAAAGGGGAGCAGGGCATTTTTCCAGAACATCGAAACCAACAGCCAGAGCATCCCCATCACCCATGCGCCGGCGCATTTGAGCGCCGCAGACAGGAGGACATACTGGAAAATGCTGAGATTGACGGATGCCCCCGCAAAGTTCGGAATTGCAAATATCGGCAAGGCCAGCCCTTCCAAGGTCTGAAAAGATGCCGCAAAGCCGATCAGGTCAAGAAAAGAAAACCACAGTGATGTCAAGAGCAGAAACAGGGTGGCCGCGAGGATTTTTGCCAGGGCTGTTTTTCTGCCGCCGTTGGGACTTACCAGCAGCAGCATATCCATCTGCGTCTCCCGTTCGCTCACAAAGGTTCCGATGATCCCATAGAGACAGAGCAGGAGGGTCAGGACAATGGAAAAATCATAGTTCAGATAGTAATTGCACA
>CAJUQN010000008.1 GCA_910588625.1 uncultured Oscillospiraceae bacterium | reverse complement strand
TACTGGTCTTATTGAGTGCCAGCCCCCCTTGCCAACGATTTTGTTACACATACAAAAGGGACAGGACGCTTGACGATATACCCCGAGTACGATAAAATCTGAGCAAGAGCCCCGATGGGGGAACAACCGAATGATTGGGAGGTTCAATTATGAAGATTGCACTCATTAACGAAAACAGCCAGGCGGCCAAGAACGGTGTTATCCTTGCGGCGCTGAAAAAGGTGGTGGAGCCCATGGGCCACACCGTGGACAACTACGGTATGTATGCCGCCGGCGACAAGGCCCAGCTTACCTATGTCCAGTGCGGCATTCTGGGCGCCATTCTGCTGAACAGCGGCGCGGCAGACTTCGTCGTCACCGGCTGCGGCACCGGCGAGGGAGCCATGCTGGCCATGAATAGCTTCCCGGGCGTCATCTGCGGCCACGTGGAGGACCCGGTGGACGCCTATACCTTCGCCCACGTCAACGACGGAAATGCCATAGCCATGCCTTTCGCTAAGGGCTTTGGCTGGGGCGGCGAGCTGAATCTGGAATACGTATTTGAAAAGTTGTTTGGCTTCGGCCACGGCCAAGGTTATCCCCCGGAGCGGGTGGAGCCCGAGATGCGCAACAAGCGTATTCTGGACGAGGTCCGCGCCAAGACCCTGCGCCCCCTGGTGGACGGCCTAAAGGACATCGACCAGGAGCTGGTTCGCGGTGCGGTGGCCGGCGAGCACTTCCAGGAGCTGTTCTTCGCCAACTGTAAGGACCAGGCCATCGTGGACTATGTGAAGAGCCTTCTGTAAGCGATTGTCCAAAAAGTATATAAAAAAAGAGCCTGTTGAACGGATTTCAGCAGGCTCTTTTTTCAAAAAATGAAAAAGGTTTCTGTACGGCGCGGGCCGTTTTCGATAAAATAATCTGATGTTCAACAGATTTCACAAGGGGGAAACTGGAATGTCAGGAAAGACTTACGGTTATGTCCGTGTATCGACAAAGGGCCAGAAAGAAGACCGCCAAATGATCGCCATGCGGGAATTTGGCGTCCCTCCGGATTGTATCGTGGTGGAAAAGCAGTCCGGCAAGGATTTTGAGCGGCCCATCTATCTCCAGCTGACACGCACGCTGAAGCCAGGCGATGTGCTGGTGGTCAAGAGCATCGACCGCCTGGGACGCAACTATGAGGAGATCTTGGAACAATGGGGCATTTTGACCAAGGACAAGCGGGTGGCGATTGTGGTGCTGGATATGCCGCTGCTGGACACCCGGGAAAATCGGGACCTGACCGGCGTTCTGGTAGCGGACATTGTGCTCCAGCTCCTCAGCTATGTGGCGCAGACAGAGCGGGAGTTCATCCGCCAACGGCAGGCTGAGGGCATCGCTGCGGCCAAGGAGAAGGGGGTCCGCTTCGGCCGCTTGCCCATCCCTATGCCGGAGCGGTTTGAAACACTGGCCGTCGACTGGGGATATGGCCGCATTTCGGCTGCGCAGGCGGGGCGGGAGCTGGGGGTCTCGCGGACTACCTTCAAGCGCCGGGCGGAGAAATGGCTCCAGGCTGAAGGGAACCAGGGTTCAAAAGAGCCGCTTATTTTAGGTAGTCCTTGATGTTTTGGGGGGTGATGCGGACAATAACAATTCAGTTGTTATGAGACGATATGGTGAAAAGAATTGAGGGGATATGTTTATGAGCGGCATCCTGGAATTTACCGTCAGAGAGGGATCCAGAGCGTGGCTTCAGGAGCACTGCCTGTCAAGCGAGGGCGTCTGGCTGTTTGTCGGCAAATCTGGCGGCCCCAAGACACTGGAGGCGGTGGAGGAAGCCCTTTGTTTTGGCTGGATCGATGGGCAGATGCAGAAGATTGACGAAAAGACCGATAAGAAATACTTTTCCCAGCGCCGGAAAACAGCAAGTGGTCAGAGAAAAACAAAGCGGTGGTTAAGAGCCTGGAGGAGCGGGGACTCATGACCGAGCTGGGCCGGAGGAAAATTGACGCTAAGACCGACGCTGGGCGGGAAAAATGGATCGCCTGGATGGTGGATAGGCTCAACAAAAATCTGAAACCGATGTGATGCTGGCCGCGCGTTCAGTTATTTGGCAAAGACGGGAACGTCGTTTGGAACAACACAAAATGTGGGAGGAATTTTTCCAGCGCAAGTAGACGTGGGAGGGAAATCGTGGTATAATGGATGTTACGAATCTGCCATTCATATGCCGGTGGTTTTTTATGGAAACTGCTGGTAAAATTTTGTGCTTGGTATATAAAGGGGGAGTTCACATGGAAGGTCGGTTCGTGTGGCGTGAGGAATATAACATCGGAGTAGAGGTCATCGACAAGGAGCATAGGCGCCTGTTCCAGATCATCAATAAGCTGTTCAATTTTCAGGAGGAGGAAAAGGACAGCCAATGGATCTGCCAGGAGGGCATTAAATATTTCAAGGGCCATACGGTGCAGCACTTCGACGACGAAGAGGCTTACATGGCGTCCATCGGCTATGAGGGACTGGAGCGCCATAGGAGCATCCACCGAGGCTTCCGGGAGTACACCCTCCCGGCCCTGGAAGAGGAGCTGGAGCGGACCAATTACTCCGTCGAAGCCATGGACCACTTTCTGGGGGTGTGCGCGGGCTGGCTCATCGGCCACACGCTGACGGAGGACCAGGCTATCAAGGAGCGGGGAGCCAGCACTTGGGAGAACCTGCTGTCTGAGGAGGAGGTGACGGCCATGAAGAAGGTCATCATCCACCTGGTGTTTGATATGTTTCATCTGGAGGCCCAGGCTATCAGCGACGCCTACGCCGGGGAGAAGTTCGGGAACGGCGTGTATTACCGGCTGGTCTATGGCCGTCCCAAGGATGAGAAAAAGCAGGAAGTCTTGATGGTCTTCGAGGAAAAGCTGCTGGTCAATACGGTAGGCAAGGCGCTGGGCCTCCAGAACAACAAGCTGAACGCCATGCTCACCAATGCTGCCCGCTATACGGCCCGGCAGTTCATAGGCCGGGTAATGGAGTACTTCCCCTCCTTCGGCGGCTATGAGCTGGAGACGGAGAACCTGCTGTCCTACGAGCAGTTCAAAGCGGTGTTCCCGCGGAAAAAGCCTCAGATCAGCTTTCTGTTCAACACCGGCGGGGCGGGGTATTTTTCTTACAGCGTCATCGCGCCTCATCTGCTGGAGGAGGGCGTGGGCACGCCCCTGGAGGCGGATAACGCCATGACCGAGGTAGAGGAATATCTGAAAAAGAGGAAAAAGCAGGAGGACGAGGGCAGCGGGAAGCGGAAGGTCCTGGTGGTGGACGACTCCTCCACCATCCGTCAAGCCATGAAGAACCTGCTGGAGGAGGATTACGAGATCGCTACGGCCGAGTCCGGTGTGGCGGCCATCCGGGCCATTACCCTGGACCGTCCGGATATGATCCTGTTGGACTACGAGATGCCGGTTTGCGACGGCAGCCAGACGCTGATGATGATCCGCTCGGAGAAGGCGTTCGGAGACATCCCGGTGTTCTTCCTCACCGGCCGGGACGACCCTGACAGCGTGCGGAAGCTGCTGTCCCTGAAGCCCGAGGGGTATTTGCTGAAATACTTAAAGCCCGCCGACATTAAGAAGAAAATCGACGACTTTTTTGAGGTGAAGCAGGGCGGGGAATGAACGCCCGTTCTGTGTGGTATCAAAATCTGCCCCCGCTTGATCTGACTGGTCAGGCGGGGACTTTTTTGGTGTGCGAGAAAAGTTTTTGCCGCGCCCGCACATTTTGCCTATTTCTGCGAGACTGCCTACCGGGAGGCCATGGAGACACAGGTGGAAAAGCCTCCCATCCTGCCCACTCTGCATATTCTAGATGATTGGATTGCACGAATTTCTAATAAATACGCAAAATAATTTGTTGTCTCAGCTAAAACTGAATTTTATATCTTGACATCCTGCAAAACAAGGTCTATACTGCCCCCATCAGGCAAAGGCGCCGGAGAGCTTCACCGCTCCCGGCGTCTTTTCTGATGAGTACGCAATGGAGCGTGTCCGCAAAAGCGGGTGCGCTCCCAATATTTTGGGGAGGAAAATCGTATGGATATGTCAGTATGGTATCTGGTAGGCGCCATTTTAGTGTTCTTCATGCAGTGTGGCTTTGCCGCCGTAGAGGCGGGCTTCACACGGGCAAAGAACGCGGGCAACATCATCATGAAAAACCTGATGGACTTCTGCATCGGCACCGTGGTGTTCGTAGCCCTGGGCTATGGCATCATGAACAGCGGGAACTATTTCTTTGGCCTCATCGGTATGCCGGAATATCAGATGTTCACTGACTTTTACGGCTTCGACTGGTCGAACTTCTTCTTCCAGCTGGTGTTCTGCGCCACCGCCGCCACCATCGTGTCCGGCGCCATGGCCGAACGCACCAAGTTCTCCAGCTACTGCATCTACTCCGCCATTATCTCCGCCGTGGTGTACCCCATTGAGGCGGGCTGGGTGTGGAACGCTCAGGGCTGGCTGGCCAAGCTGGGGTTCATCGACTTCGCCGGGTCTGCCGTCATCCATATGGTGGGCGGCATCTCCGGGCTGATCGGCGCCATTATGCTGGGGGCCCGCATCGGCAAGTACGACGAAAAGGGCAACTCCCGGGCCATCCTGGGACACAATATCCCGCTGGCGGCCATGGGCACCTTCATTCTGTGGTTCTGCTGGTACGGCTTCAACGGCGCGGCGGCCTCTGATGGCGCGCAGTTGGCCCAAATTTTGGGCAACACCACTATCGCCCCCGCCGTGGCCACTGTGGTTTGTATGCTGTTTACCTGGATCAAGAACGGCAAGCCCGACGTGGGTATGTGCCTCAATGCCCCCCTGGCCGGTCTGGTGGGTATTACCGCAGGCTGTGCCAATTTGGACGCCCTGGGTTCCGCCATCGTGGGCGTAGTCACCGGCATCCTGGTCGTTGTGGTGGTTGAGACCGTGGACACCAAGCTCCACATCGACGACCCGGTGGGCGCGGTGGCCGTCCATGGCAGCTGCGGCCTCACCGGCACCATCCTCACCGGCCTGCTGGCCACCGACGGCGGTCTGCTCTACGGCGGCGGCTTCCATCAGCTGGGCATCCAGTGCCTGGGCGTGCTGGCCATTGCGGCCTACACCGTGGTCACCATGATTATCGTGTTCAGCATCATCAAGGCCACCAACGGCCTACGGGTGTCCGCCGAGGAGGAGATCTCCGGCCTGGACTCCACCGAGCATGGTCTGCCCTCCGCCTATGCGGACTTCATGCCCACCACCACCCTGACCGCCATGCCCGGCGCCAACGCCTTCCCCGAGCCTGTGGCCGTCAAGAACGGTAAGAGCGCGGACGAGGCCGTCCCCGTCCAGGTGGTCACTGGGAATATGCCCGCGTCCGATGTAAAGCTGTCCAAGGTCACCATTGTGTGCAGCCAGACCAAGTTCGAGCAGCTTAAGTCGGCCATGAACGACATCGGCGTCACCGGCATGACCGTCACTCAGGTGCTGGGCTGCGGCGTGCAGAAGGGCCGTACCGAGTACTACCGCGGCGTGCCCCTGTCCATGAACCTGCTGCCCAAGCTCCAGGTGGACATGGTGGTGTCCAAGGTGCCCGTATCCCAGGTGGTAGAATCCGCCCGGAAGGCCCTGTACACCGGCCACATCGGCGACGGCAAGATTTTCGTCTACGGCGTGGAGGACGCCGTGAAGGTCCGCACCGGTGAAACCGGCTACGACGCCCTCCAGGGCGAGGAATGAGGCAAAAGGGGAGCGGATGGCTGTTTAAGCCGTCCGCTCCTCTTTTCCCTTAGAAAACACAAATTTTTAAGTAGCTTTTCCACTGGGAATGTAGTAGAATAGCCGGGTATGCCAAAGCGCTTATCAAAATCAGTCATGCGCCCTTTTGCGCATGGAAACGGAGGACACCATGGCCGCCCGCATCCAAAACATGACCCAGGGAAAGCCCCCAAGGCTCATTTTCACCTTTGCCCTGCCCCTCATGGTGGGCAACGTGTTCCAGCAGCTCTATACTGTGGTGGATACCATGGTGGTGGGCAAATATCTGGGCGTGGACGCCCTGGCGGCGCTGGGGGCTTCCGACTGGCTGAACTGGATGATGCTGGGTATTATCCAAGGCTTCACCCAGGGCTTCGCCATCCTGATGGCCCGGGAGTTCGGAGCCGGGGAGTTTGGCAGGTTGCGGGACGTCATCGGCAATTCCGCCGTTCTGTCCACTGTTTTCTCCCTTTTGCTGGTGGCGCTGGGACAGGGTACGGCGCGGCCGATCCTACTCCTGCTGCAAACCCCAAACGATATCCTGCCCAGCACCTTGCTTTACCTTCGCATCATGTTCCTGGGAGTACCCATCGTCATGGCCTACAACCTGTTCGCCTCCATCCTGCGCTCCCTGGGGGATGGAAAAACGCCCCTCCAAGCTATGATGGTGTCCGCGTCCACCAATGTTGTGTTGGACCTCCTGTTTGTCATGGTGTTCCACTGGGGCATCGCCGGGGCGGCCATTGCCACCCTCATCGCTCAGCTGGTTTCGGGGCTGTTCTGCCTGTACCACATCAACAAATTGGAGATTCTACGGATGGAGCGGTCTAATTTCCACCTTCGTGCCAGAGAGGATTTGCGTCTGCTTGGTCTGGGCTTTCCCATGGCCTTCCAGAACTGCATCATCGCCATCGGCGGCATGATTATCCAATCCGTGGTCAACCAGGTGGGTGTCATATTTATTGCGGGCTACACCGCCGCCAACAAGCTCTACGGCGTGCTGGAGATCGCCGCCACCTCCTACGGCTACGCCATGATCACCTATGTGGGCCAGAATCTGGGCGCCCGGCAGTTCCGGCGCATCCGCCAGGGGATGCGCTCCGCCCTGGCCATCGCCCTGGGTACTTCCTTGTTCGTCGCCGCCGTCATGCTGATTTTCGGGCGGTTTATTCTCAGCGGCTTCCTCTCCGGCACACCCCAGGAGGTGGAGCAGGCCATGGAGGTGGCCTATACCTACCTGTCCATCATGAGCCTGTGCCTGCCCATTTTGTACGTCCTCCATGTGGTCCGCTCCGCCATCCAAGGCATGGGTAACACCGCCCTGCCCATGGTATCCGGCATCGTGGAATTTATCGTGCGCACCACCGCCGTGTTCCTTCTACCCACTCTCATCGGTTCCACGGGCATTTTCTTCGCCGAGATCTCCGCCTGGGCGGGGGCGGACATCGTTTTGATCACCAGCTATCTCTTTGTGTCGGGGCAGATTCTCCGGGAACCGGACGCCGCCGGCGAAAACACAAAACCGGGATAGGGAACACTCCCTATCCCGGTTTTGCGCCTTTTACAGCAGCGGCGAGAACAGCCGCAGCAAGTCCCGAAAGGTCCGCCGAAAAATCGACGTGGACCGGCAGTCCTCCAGGGTAACCATCAGGCTCTTGGTCTGGGTGTCCAGGAAGTCCTCCCGGATGTCGGCTACAGAGGACGTCTCGTACAGCAGCACGCCGTTCTCAAAATGGAGGAACATACTCCGGTAATCCAAGTTCACCGTACCCACAGTGGCAAAGCGGTCATCCACCACAAAGTTCTTGGAGTGGATGAACCCCGGCTCGTACTCGAAGATCTTGACCCCCGCCTCCAAAAGCTCCTCGTAGTGGGAGCGCGTCATCTCGAACACCGTCTTTTTGTCCGGGATATGGGGGACGATGATGCGTACATCCACTCCGGACTTGGCGGCACTGGTCAGGGCCATGGTCAGAGAATAGTCGATGACCAAATAGGGCGTGGTGATATAAACATACCGCTTGGCCCGGTAAATGAGGTTCAGGTACACCGACTGGCCCACCGGCTCATTGTCCCAGGGGCAGTCATGGTAGGGTTGGACGTAGCCCGCCGCACCGCCGTGGGCGGGCTTGGGGCGGAAGGGGGTAAAGTGTTCCTCCTCGCTGTTGGTAAAGTCCCACATGGCCAGAAAGGACACCGTCACAGACCACACAGCGTCCCCTTCCAGCCGAATGGCCGAGTCCTTCCAATGGCCGAACCGGGGCTTGACGTTGATATACTCGTCCGCCATATTGATTCCACCGGTGAAGGCCATCTTGCCGTCGATGATCATATACTTCCGGTGGTCCCGGTTGTTCTGGCGCAGGGACACCACCGGCACAAACCGGTTGAACACCCGGCAATGAACTCCCAGCTTCTCCAGGCGTACGGGGTAATCGCCGGGCAGGGTGGCCATGGAGCCGATGTCGTCATAGATGACCCGAACCTCCAACCCCTGCCCTGCCTTCTCCTTGAGGATGTCAAGGATGGAGTTCCACAGCTTGCCCTCCTCGATGATGAAATACTCGATGAAGATATACCGCTCCGCCCCCCGCAGGGCCTCCAAAATGTCGTTATAGCAGTTGTCGCCTAAGGGATAGTATTTGGTCCGCGTGTTGCCGTAGACGGGGCAGTGGGTGGTCTGCTCCAGGTAGCGGGCCATGCATTGGGCGTCCTCCCCCAGCAGCTCCCCCAGGGAGGCGGAGCGGCCGCACTCCGCCCCCAGGTTTTTGCGAATTTTACGCTCCATGGTGCGCAGGCGGCGCTGGTTGAAAGCGGACAGGTGGTTGCCGCCCAACAGCAGGTAGGCCAGGGAGCCGAAGGGCATCAGCCCCAGCACAATGATGAGCCAGCCGATCTTATAGCCGGGATTGCTCTTACTGCCCACAATCCATGTGGCGGACAGGATGGACAGGGTGAGAAACAGCCACTCCACCTTGCCGAAATAGGCACTGTCCCGCAAAAGCCCCAGACCCATAATATACAGGATGAGCTGGGCGATGATGAGCACTGCCACAATGCCCATCCGGTGGAACAATAATTTGCCGATTTTGCTTTGGACTCTTCTTTTTTGCATTATTTCTCCTTGGATAAGTTCCTAACCTATTTTGCCTTTAGTACCACGTTCTCCTCCCCCAAAGTCTCCCGCAGCTCTGCCAGCAGGGCCTCATGGAGCAGGCAGTGGGTCTGTAGCTTCTTTTTCAGGTCCGCCAGGTATACCACAGCAGGGTTTTCTCCCGGAAACATATTCATCAGCTTTTTCAGCCAGGTGAAGGCCTCGCCGCCGTCGGGCAGCTTGATCCACAGCACCTGCTTTTCCGTCGAGTCCACTCCTTGCCTCTGCTTACCGGACAGGGGCAGCACCCGGTCCACCATCACCTGGGGAGCCTTCTCGTCCCGGATGGACACCCGGCCCGTCACCACCACAGGCAGATTGGCCTTCAAATAGGCCCCACTCTCGGTGAGGGTTCGGGAAAAGACCAGCAGCTCTATGGACCCGCTGGCGTCCTCCAGCATGACGTAGGCCATAAGGGAATTGTTTTTCGTGGTCTTGGTCCGCACAGAGGCCACCACCCCCGCCAGGGTCACGGTGGAGCCGTCGCCGTAGCGGCTGGGACCGCTCTCCTCCCCTTCGGCCATCACGGCGGCGATCGGCGCCGCGCCGTACTGCTGAGCCTGCCTGCGGTATTCGTCCATGGGGTGGCCGGAGAGATAGAGGCCGGTGGTCTCCTTCTCCATGGCCATCAGCTCCCCCGGCGAGAACTCCGGAATGTCGGGCAGAACGACGGTGGGCACAGGCGCCGAGTCCCCGCCTCCGCCGAACAGGTCGAACTGGCCCTCCAAATTCCTTTTGCGGTCCCGGTTGATGGAGTCAATGACCTGCTCGTACACCTTCAGCAGCTGAGACCGGCGGCAGCCCATGGAGTCAAAGGACCCGGAGCGGATCAGGCTGTCCAGCACCCGCTTATTCAAATCGCAGTCGCACATCCGGGAGCAAAACTCCGGGAAGGAAGCAAAGGGCCCGCCCTTCTCCCGCTCTGCCAGCACCGCGTTGGTGAAGCCCACGCCCACGCCCTTCAACGCCGCCAGGCCAAAGCGGATGTTGGGCCCGGACACGGTGAAGGCCGCGCCGGACTCGTTGATATCCGGGGGGAGCAGGTTGATGCCGTTTTCCTTGCACTCAGCGATATATTCCGCCACCTTGTCCTGGGAGTCCAGCACAGAGGTCAATAGAGCGGCCATGTACTCCCTGGGGTGGCGGCACTTGAACCAGGCCGTCTGATAGGCCACGATGGCATAGGCCAGGGAGTGGGATTTGTTAAAGGCGTAGTGCGCGAAGTCATTGATCTCGTCGTAGATGGACTGGGCCACCGCCTCGGAGATGCCATTGGCCAGGCATCCGGCAATGTTCCGCTTTGGATCGCCGTGGATGAAGGACTCCCGCTCCCGCTGGACGTCCTTCTCCTTCTTTTTGCTCATGGCCCGGCGCACCATATCCGCCTGGCCCAGGGAGTATCCCGCCAGCTTGCGGAAGATCTCGATGACCTGCTCCTGGTAGACGATACAGCCGTAGGTATTGGACAAAATGGGCTCCAGGAGCGGGTGCTTGTAGGTCACCTTTGTGGGGTCCTGAGCGCAGGCCAGAAACTTGGGGATGGAGTCCATGGGGCCGGGGCGGTATAGGGCGATGATGGCGCAGATGTCCTCAATATTCTTGGGCTTGAGGCCCACGCCCACGCCGGTCATGCCCGCCGACTCCATCTGGAACACCCCGGAGGTCTTGCCCTCGGACAGCATCTGGTAGACCGCCATGTCGTCGTCCGGAATGTCCTCCAGCTTAAAGCCGGGGATCTCCTTCTGCACCATTTTCACCGCGTCGTCCAGCACGGTCAGGTTGCGCAGGCCCAGGAAGTCCATTTTGAGAAGGCCCAGCTCTTCGATGGTGGTCATGGTATATTGGGTGACGGGCTGGCCGTCGTTGGTGGCCAGAGGGACGTACTCGTACACCGGGCGTTTCGTAATCACAACACCCGCCGCATGGGTGGAAGCATTGCGGGGCATTCCCTCAATTTTCCGGGCCATATCGACGAGTTCTTTCACCCGCTCGTCGCCGTTGTATAGGTCCGCCAGCCCCTTGGACAGCACCAGCGCCTTGTCCAGCGTCATTTTGGGGTCGAAGGGCACCTGTTTGGCGATGTTGTCCACCTCGGCGTAAGGGAAGTTTAACACCCGCCCCACGTCCCGGATGGCGGCTTTCGCTTTCATGGTGCCAAAAGTGACGATCTGCACCACGTGGTCCTCGCCGTACTTCCGGCCCACGTAGTCGATGACCTCCTGCCGCCGCCGGATGCAGAAGTCGATGTCGATATCGGGCATGGTGACGCGCTCGGGGTTGAGGAAGCGTTCGAAGATGAGGTTGTACTTGATAGGGTCCACATCGGTGATGCGCAGGCAGTAGGCCACCATGGACCCGGCGCCGGACCCGCGCCCCGGACCCACCGGGATTCCCTCTGACTTGGCGTAGCCGATGAAGTCGGATACGATGAGGAAGTAGTCCACAAAGCCCATCTGGCGGATGACGCCCATCTCCATGCGCAGACGGTCCTTCAGCTCCTCCCCGCCGCCGGGGTAGCGTTGGTCAAAGCCCTTCCAACACAGCTTTTCAAAATAAGCGTCGCCGTCGATCTCCCCCTCGGGGAGCTTGAACTCGGGCAGGTGGTACTTGCCGAACTCAAATTCCACATTGCACAGGTCTGCCACTTTTTGGGTGTTGTCGACGGCCTCTGGGCAGTTGGGGAAGAGAGTCCGCATCTCGTCCTCGCTCTTGACGTAGAACTCCTGAGTCTCGAAGCGCATCCGGTCCTGGTCCTCCACAAGCTTGCCCATCTGGACGCACATCAGCACATCCTGCATGGCGGCATCCTCTCTCGTCAGGTAGTGGCAGTCGTTTGTCGCCACCATGGGGATGCCGGTTTCGCGGCTGAGCCGCATGATTCCCGCGATAACCGCCTGCTGCTCCGGGATTTTGTGGTCCTGGATCTCCAGGTAATAGCCGTCCTCACCGAACAGCTCCCGCATTTCCAGGGCGTGGGCCTTGGCGCCCTCGTAGTCGCTGTTTCTCAATCTGCGGGGGATCTCTCCTGCCAGACAAGCAGACAGGGCGATCAAACCCTCATGGTGCTCCCGCAGGAGGTTCATATCAATGCGGGGCTTGATGTAAAAGCCCTCGGTGAAGGCCATGGACACCATGTAGCTCAAATTGCGGTAGCCCTGCTCGTTTCGGCACAGGAGCACCAGGTGCCGCGCCGAGCCGTCCAGCTCGTGGACCCGGTCGAACCGGGTCCGGGGAGCCGTGTAGACCTCGCACCCAATGATGGGCTTCACCCCCGCCGCCTTACAGGCCCGATAGAAGTCGATGACGCCGTACATGACACCGTGGTCGGTGATGGCCACGGCGGACTGGCCCAACGCCTTGACCCGGTCCACCAGCTGATTGATGCGGCAGGCGCCGTCTAAAAGGGAATATTCCGTGTGTAAATGTAAATGGGTGAACGCCATGAGCCAGCCTCCATTTCTTTGGTACTCTCTATGTCAGAAGTTTTCCTTCCGCCAGTGCCATATCCGCACAGCAGGATACAGGCCCAGCACGTACAGCAAGGGGAAGCCCAACCAGTTCCACAGTCCAGGCGCCAAACACCTGGCCACGACCGCCAGCACCATCATAGGCAACATAAAATATACGAACCAGTCCAGCAGCGCCTCTCCGCAGAATCACAACCACAGCTTCAAACGAGAAAATCCATACATATCACGGATATTCTTTCCATTTTTTCATCTGTCTTTTTCTCCCTCCGCCAATTCCATCAGCTTGCGCATCCGGTGGTTGAAGGCCGATTTACTCACGGCTGGGTCACACAACGCCGCCAGCTGGCTCAAATTCAGCTCCGGGTTTTCCACCCGCAGCCGCGCCGCCTCCTTGAGCTTGTCCGGCAGGGCGTCCAGCTGGCCGGACGCCGTCAGCCGCTCGATAGCCGCCAGCTGTTCCCGGGCCGCCGCCACGGTCTTGTCCAGGTTGGCGCTGTCGCAGTTCACCTGACGGTTGACGCTCCCCCGTAAATCCCGCTCGATTTTAGCGGACATCACCGCCATGGCCGACACCGGCGCCCCCAAAAAGGTCAAAAAATCCTCGATGTGCTCGGACTGCTTGAAATAGACCACCCGATTTCCCTTCCGGTCCGTCTCCTTGGGCTCAAAGCCCGCCTCCCGCAGCAGGGCGGGCAGTTCCCTCCCCACGTGGTAGTGAGAGGTGGCCAGCTCCAGATGATAGCCCTTCATAGGGTCGGTCACCGACCCGCCCGCCAGGAATGCCCCCCGCAGGAAGGCGGTCCGACAATGCTCCTCCTCCAGCATGGCCAGGTTGATATGGAGGGACACCGAAGCGTCCCACTCCAAATCAAAGGCTTCAAAAATTGCCTTTAGCTTGGCCGGGTCCCCGATGAGAAAAGCGCCCTTTCCCTCCCCCTCCTCGGGGATCTGGTCGAAGGTCACTTTGAACGCCTTCCGGAACAGCGCCGGCAGACGCTCCTTCAAGGCTCCGCACTCCGTCACGATGCGGGCCTGACGGCTGTGGAATACCCCGCAGAACAGCAGGACGCCGTAGGCCTCCGCCTGGGCACAGCATTTGCGGCTCACGCCGAAGCGGCACAGCTCCTGTTTCACATCAGCGGAAAAGGCCATGGCTCCTCACCTCTCTTAAAAGATTTTCGTGTCAGCCCTCTGGTGATAGAGGTCCACCACCGCCTGGGCCACCTTCACCCCGGAGTGCCGGGCGTACCCGCAGTCCATATCCATCAGCGGACGGTACACCACCTCGGCCCCCAGCAGCTCGATCTCCTTTCGGTCCACCCGCATGGGCTCTGCATCCTCGACGGAATATCGCTCCAGCAGCTCCTGGCTGATAGGGTCGGAGTTGAAAAGGCACAGGTCTACCATCCTGGGCAAACCGTGCTCCAATAATGCGGACAGATGCTCCTGGGCCGTCATGCCCTCCGTTTCCCCATCCTGGGTCATGATGTTGCACACGTAGATCTTCAGTGCCGGACTGTCTGCGATGGCCTCGGAGATGCCGTCCACCAACAGATTGGGGATGACGCTGGTGTACAGGCTTCCCGGCCCCAGCAAAACGACCTCCGCCTCCCGGATGGCCTCCACCGCCGCAGGGAGCGCCGGGGTGTGCTCCGGCAATAGCCGCACATGGTGGATCCGGCAGTTCTGCTCCTTTTTTGCAGCGGATATCTTGGACTCGCCCCGCACGCTGGTGCCGTTTTCAAAGCTGGCCTCCAGCTGGACGTTGGCGTTAGTCACTGGCAGGATGCGGCCCGTAATGGCCAACACCTCGCTCATCCGGGCCACGGCCTGGTCGAAAGAATCGCAGACACCGTCCAGCGCCGCCAGGAGCAGGTTCCCGAAAGCCTGCCCCGCCAGCCGGCCATCGGGAAAGCGGTAGGCCAACAGCTGCTGCATGAGAGATTCCGTATCCGCCAGCGCCTCCATGCAGTTGCGGATATCGCCGGGAGGGGGCATTCCCAAGTCCTCCCGGAGCATCCCGGAACCGCCTCCGTCGTCCGCCACGGTAACGATGGCAGTCAGGTCGTCGGTATACAGTTTCAGCCCCCTCAAAATGGCGGATAGGCCGTGCCCTCCGCCCAGGGCCACGATGGCGGGCCCCTTGCGCCGTTTCAGATCGCTCATACTCATGCCCTCGTCATGTCCCGGTGGGTCTCACCGGCGGCGTAGCCCAAACCCTGAATGTACTCGCACAGCGCGTGGGTCACCGCCACCGAGCGGTGCCGCCCGCCGGTACAGCCCACGGCGATGACCAGGGCGCTCTTGCCCTCCTCCACGAAGTGGGGGAGCAGGAAGCCCATTATATTCCGCAAATGCTCCATCAACTCCTGGGCGACAGGGTTTGCGAATACGTATTCGGCCACGCCCCTGTCCAGACCAGTCTGAGGGCGAAGCTCCTCCACGTAGAAGGGGTTTGGCAGGAAACGCACGTCAAACACCAAATCCGCCTCCAGCGGCAGGCCGTACTTGAAGCCGAAGGAGGTGACGGTGACGCTCAGCTCGTTCAGACTCTTGCGGTTGGGGGCGAACATATCCAGCACCTGTCCCCGCAGCTTGCGCACCGGCAGGGTGGTGCTATTGATGATGTAGTCCGCACGCTGCCGCACCGGCTCCATCACTGCCCGCTCGTGCTCCACGGCGCGGGTGAGGCTGCCCATCTCATCCATCAAGGGGTGACTGCGCCTGGTCTCCTTGTAGCGTTTGATGATGGCCGCGCCGTCCGCCTCCACAAACAGCACCTTGTATTGGAACTTCATGCCCTTCAGGACGTCCATGGCCTCGAATAGGCCGTCGAAGTTCTCGCCGCCCCGGATGTCGCACACCATAGCCACCCGCTCATAGGACCCGGTACCCGCCAGGCACACCTCGGCGAACTTGGGAATGAGTACGGGGGGCAGATTGTCCACGCAGAAATACCCGCTGTCCTCTAAAATAGACATGACGGTGGACTTACCCGCCCCGGACAGCCCCGATACGATCAGAAATTCCATCCTTCTCCCTCCATTCCCAAGTAGCGGACCTCGGGCTCAAGAGTGACGCCCGTCTCCCGGAATACCCGCTCCCGCACCAGGGCCATCAATTCCACAATATCCTTGCAGGTGGCCCCGCCCTTATTGACAACGAAACCCGCGTGTTTCTCCGACACTTGGGCCCCGCCCGCGCTCATGCCCTTCAGGCCGCACCCATCGATGAGGGCGGCGGCGTAGACGGGCTGTCCGTTCACCGGGGCGGGACGCTTGAACGTAGACCCGGCGCTGGGGTATTCCAACGGCTGCTTTTCCCGCCGCCGGGCGGCAAAATCGTCCATTTGGGCTTTAATTTCCGCCCGGTCCTTCCGCTCCATGGCAAAGCAAACCTGCAAAACCAGCAGCCTGCTCTGGGAGAAGATGCTTTTGCGATAGCCAAAGCCGCACTCCTCATTGGTCAGCTCCCGCACCGTGCCGTCCGGCTCCAGCGCCGTCACCGATGATACGATTTTGCTGATTTCTCCCCCATAGGCCCCGGCGTTCATGTAGACGCCGCCGCCCACGCTCCCGGGGATTCCCTGGGCGAACTCCAGCCCGGACAGCCCCCGGTCCAACGCGGCCATAGCCAATTTGGACAGCGAACCGCCGCCCCAGTCCACCAGCTGCCGGTTGGCCTCCCGCACGTCGCCCCTCTCCAGGCGTCCCGACAGCTTCACCACGAAGCGGTCCGTGCCACGGTCGCTGACCAGTAGATTGGAGCCGTTGCCCAGAAAGAAAGGCTCGATCTTCAAATCATGCGCGGCCTTCAGCACGGCCTTGACCTCCACCACAGTCTTGGGCAGGGCCATCAGCGCCGCGGGCCCCCCCACACGGAAGGTCGTGTGGCGGCTCATAGGCTCCTCCCGAAGCAGCTCCAGGTCCGGCGCCGCCTCCCGCAGGCGATCATACAGGGCGTTCCAGTTCGTCATAGGGACCTCCCGATACAATGTTTTAGTACGTCGTGATTATTTTGCTATTTTACCACGTTTTTCCCCAATTGAGAATAGCTTCATTAAAATTTAAGAGGCGGAGCGGTTGCCCGCTCCGCCCCGTTGCCCAAGGTCTCAGTTACAGCAGCAGTTCTTGGTCTCCAGATACCCCTCCGGCGGGGTGATGGTGTTGGGCGGGAAGAACTCCTCCATGGGGAACTGCACCTGGCGGAAGATGGCGCAGGGGTCCTCCTCGCCGCCGCTGGCGGCGCATTCCTTGCTGGGCATGCAGTAGTCGTAGGCGGGAATCAGCAGCTGGCTGTCCCGCTCCAGGCGGATGATGGAGAACTGCCCAAGGGTGACGTACACCCGGCGGCCCTCGCCGCCCATATTCAGATCGCCGGGGAAGCAGCCGGCGATACCCGCGGGCACCTCGGCGCCGTCGCCGCAGGAGCAGGCCGGCGGCTCGCAGGGGTCGGACAGGCGCATGCTCAGAATGATGGGGTCCACGGAGTTCACCACGGCGATGGGCAGGTTGGTGCTGGCCAGGTTCTGCTCATCCAGATCGTCCGCCCGACTGTTGGAGGAGAACACCTTGGCGCTGCCCTCGCTGCCAAACAGGATGGCCCGCTTGTCGAACACCGCCAGGCCGCAGATGGACACTGGCCGGGCCGCGCCCACAAAGGCGTCGGCGGTGACCCGGTAGAAGTAGCGCACGTCCACAGTGAAATAACCGCGGTTGAAGCCCACAGGCTCCACGTCGATGTAAGCGTACAGCAGCTCGGCCTGCCCGGCCTTCAAACTGATGGCCCGGTCGATGACAGCCTGGGAGCTGACGGTAGGATAGAGCCGCAGGTCCTCTACGCAGTCCTTATCGCGGCAGCTGTCAAAAATTTTTCGGGTGTGGATGCACACGGCCTCGCGGATGCCGGCGGCATCGGCGATGGGGCCCGGCTCGATGAATTCAGCCATATTTGTACCTCCCGATGGTTGATACGAAGGGAATAGGTAGAGCGCTCCCCTTCCACTCCCATTGTATGCGAAGGCGCGAAACCGGTTCTAGTCAGGAGACGGCGGGCGCTCCGAACGGAGGCCCGGGGCTGGTATGGCCGGCAAGGCCCAAAGAGCGGAGGCGTCCCCCCGTTCCCGAAATCAGGACAGCCCGTAGATCTGCTGGCTCCCAGTGATGGCCTGCTCCAAATAGGCGTCGATCCACTGAGAGGCCCCTTCCAAGTCCCTGGCGCACAGCAGGGAATAGAGTTTTTGCGTGTTGCTTACCAAAGCCGGAATGCCATACAGGTTACAAAACCGCACCCACAAAGCAATGACAGGCGGCTTAAATGAGTAGTAAATGAGCGGCACAATGCTGTTCCCTCCCACCAAAGCCAACTCATGCTGGAACCCAAAGGCCGCTTCTGCCGCCTGCTCGGCGCTAGACGCGGCGGCGATCTGGGCCAGGGCCTCCCCCAGCCGCTCCAGTCCCTCGTCGGAGGCATGGAGGATGGCCCGCTCCGCTGCCAGGTGCTCCAGCGCCCGGCGCACCTCCAGGATGGAACGTATCTCCTCCCGCCCCAGCACACCACCCTTGTACTGCATGATTGCCACCAGTGTGCTCAGGTTTCCCCTCTGGCGGTAGTCCGCCACACAGGTCCCCTTCCGGGGGCGGACCTCCAAAAAGCCCTGGTCGGACAGCTCCGCCAGCCCGCTGTTTACCACCGTGCGGCTGATATGCATCTGCTCGGCAAGGGTGCGCTCCGGGGGAAGCTGGGTGCCCACAGGCAGGGCTCCGGACAAAATCATCTCCTGGAGCTGTTGGACAAACAGGTCTTTTAAGCTGGGGGACGAGAGCTTTGCAAATTCCATAGTATGCCCTCCTTCTGGTTCTGGCCGTACCAAATATCACAAGTACAGTTTATCATCTATAATGGACAAAAACAACTGGTTAAAATCGTGGATTTGACAAATTATTTTGAAACATATCCCAGTCATTGACAAGAAAACCGGGAAAATGATAAAATGTTCACAATATCTGGTCCAACCAGAGAGGAGAGGATATCTGATGGATATGGTCCGCATCATCGAGGTGAAGCAGAGCGTCTTTGCCGACAACGACAAGCGGGCGGAAAAGCTGCGCATGGAGTTAAAGGAGAAGGGCATTTTTCTGCTCAATCTTATGAGCTCTCCCGGCGCAGGCAAGACCACCACATTGAAGCGCACGGTGGAGCTGTTGAAGGACGAGCTGAAAATCGGCGTCATGGAGGCAGACATTGATTCCGACGTGGACGCCCGGGCCATGGCCCAGACGGGAGTGAAATCCATCCAGCTCCACACCGGCGGTATGTGCCACCTGGACGCCGACATGACCCGACAGGGTCTGGATGAGCTCATCGACAACGACGTGGAGCTGGCTATTTTGGAGAACGTGGGCAACCTGGTGTGCCCGGCGGAATTTGATACGGGCGCCGCGAAAAACGCCGCCATTCTATCCGTCCCCGAGGGGGATGACAAGCCGCTGAAATACCCACTGATGTTCCAGGTCTGTGACGTGGTGCTCATCAATAAAATAGATGTGGCCCCCTATTTCGATTTCGACCTGGAGCGGTGCACGGAATACGTCCGGATGCGCAACCCGGAGGCGGTGGTCATCCCCATCTGTGCCAAGACCGGCGAGGGCGTGGAGGACTGGGCCAACTGGCTTCGCCAGCAGGTCAGAGACTGGCAGAGAGGAGAGTAATCATGGGTAAAACGAACTTCCCCTTAGACGAGAGCAAGCTGCCTTTTGAGATTCCCAAGACCGGCCACCCCCGGGAAAAGATCTTGAAGCTGGGCCGCAAGATCACCGACCGGGTGCCCGCAAAGCTCCACGGCGTCACCGCCGAGGACCCGGAGTATTGGGGGCTGGCCGGCATCGTCACAGATGAGATGGCCGACCTGGCCCTGAAAATGGACGTGCGCAAGCCCCTTACTTTCGCCCAGCTCCAAAAGCGGTCCGGGCTGGGGACGGATAAGCTCCAAAAGCTGCTGGACGAAATGAGTCTGGCGGGCCTCTTGGAGTACCACTGGGAAAACCTGGACGGCAAAAACCCCAAACACGAAAAGCGCTGGGTCCTGCCTCAGTTCGTGCCGGGCAGCGCCGAGTTTTTCAATATGCGCAAGCCCCTTATCCAGGATAACCCGGAGGTCACCGCTTTCTTCGAGCGCATGACTTTCCTGCCCCTGGAGAAGATCACCCCCATGGTCCCTCCCGGAGGGGCGGGCATCGGTATGCACGTCATCCCTGTGGAGCAGGCCATCGGCATGGAGAACAAGTCCATCTCCATCGAGCACATCTCTCACTGGCTGAAAAAATACGGCAAGTTCGCCGCCTCTCCCTGCTCCTGCCGGATGAGCCGGGCCCGGATGGGCGAGGGCTGCGGCGACGACCCCGAGGGCTGGTGCGTGGCGGTGGGCGACATGGCGGACTATGTGGTGGAGACGGACAAGGGCGGGCGCTACATCACCTATGAGGAGGCCCTGGACATCTTCCAGCGGGCGGAGGAGAACGGCTTCGTCCACCAGATCACCAACA
Organism: uncultured Oscillospiraceae bacterium; assembly: GCA_910588625.1. Taxonomy (GTDB): domain Bacteria; phylum Bacillota; class Clostridia; order Oscillospirales; family Oscillospiraceae; genus Enterenecus. The sequence continues at coordinate 41,312 of CAJUQN010000008.1, read as the reverse complement.
TTGACGGCGAGGAGAAGATTTTCGCCATCTGCAACTGCAACGTCAACGTCTGCAACGCCCTGCGCACCTCCCAGCTGTTCAACACCCCTAACATGAGCCGGTCCGCCTACGTGGCCCGTGTGGAGGAGGAAAAGTGTGTGGCCTGCGGGGGCTGTGTGGAGGTGTGCCCCGCCGGAGCGGCCAAGCTGGGCCAGAAGCTGTGCACCACCCACGGCCCCGTCCAATACCCCCGCCAGGAGCTGCCCGACGAGGTGAAGTGGGGCCCGGAGAAGTGGACCATCGACTACCGGGACAAGAACCGCATCAACACCCACGAGACAGGCACCGCCCCCTGCAAGACCGCCTGCCCCGCCCACATTGCCGTCCAAGGCTACCTGAAGCTGGCGGCCCAGAGCAAGTACACCGAGGCGTTGGAGCTTATCAAAAAGGAAAACCCCTTCCCCGCCGTCTGCGGCCGCGTCTGCAACCGCCGGTGCGAGGACGTCTGCACCCGGGGCGCCATCGACCAGGCCGTGGCCATCGACGAGGTGAAAAAGTTCATCGCTCAACAGGACTTGAAGGCGGAAAACCGCTTTATCCCCAAAAAGGTCATCCCCAAGCTGGAGGGTGAGTTCTCCCAGAAAATCGCCATCATCGGCGGTGGTCCGGCGGGGCTGTCCTGTGCGTTCTACCTGGCCCTCAAGGGCTACGAGCCCACCGTGTTCGAGAAAAACAAGGAGCTGGGCGGTATGCTTCGCTACGGCATCCCCTCCTTCAAGCTGGAGAAGGACGTCATCGACGCCGAGATCGACATCATCCGGGCGTTGGGCGTGGACTTCCGCTGTGGCGTAGAGGTGGGCAAGGACCTGACCCTGGACGACCTGCGGGCCCAGGGCTACGAGGCGTTCTACATCGCCATCGGCTGCCAGCGGGGCCGCCTGCCCGGTATCCCCGGCGAGTCCTCTGAGGGCGTGTGGTCCGCCGTGGAGTTCCTGCGGGAGGCCCTGGCCAATGAGAAGATGCAGGTCCCCGGCAAAACCGTGGTGGTCGGCGGCGGCAACGTGGCAATCGACGCCGCCCGCACCGCCCACCGCTGTGGGGCGGACAGCGTCCGGATGTACTGCCTGGAGCCCAGGGACAAAATGCCCGCTTCCCTGGAAGAGATTGCCGAAGCGGAGGAGGAGAACATCACCATCCAATGCGGCTGGGGGCCCAAAGAGGTGCTCACCGAGGGCGGCAAGGTGTCTGGCGTGGTGTTCATGAGGTGCACCAGCGTGTGGGACGGTCAGGGCCGTTTCGCCCCCCAGTACGACGAACAGGACACCATCACCGTCCCCTGCGACCACGTGGTGCTGTCCATCGGCCAGAGCGTGGAATGGGGCGAGCTGCTGGAGGGCAGTCAAGTGGAGCTGGCCCGGGGCGGTTGGGCCAAGGCTGACGCCAAGACCTATCAGACCGCTCAACCCGACGTGTTCGTGGGCGGCGACGTTTACACCGGCCCCAAGTTCGCCATCGACGCCATCGCGGCGGGCAAGGAAGCCGCCGTCTCCCTCCACCGCTTCGTCCAGCCCAACACCAGCATGACCATCGGCCGGGACCCCCGGTACTTCGTGGAGCTGAACAAAAATAACATCAAGGTGGAGCAGTACGATAACGCCTCCCGCCAGATCCCCGGCATGGATGACAGCTTTGACTGGAAAAAGTCCTTCCGGGACGCCAAGCGCACCTTTACCGAGGAGCAGGTCAAGGCGGAGACCGCCCGCTGCCTGGGCTGCGGCGCGTCCATTGTGGACCCCAACAAGTGCATCGGCTGCGGATTGTGCACCACCCGGTGTGAGTTCGACGCCATCCATCTCCACCGGGACCGCCCGGAGTGCTCCACCATGATAAAGGCGGAGGACAAGATGAAGGCCATCCTACCCAACATGATCAAGCGGGAGATCAAGATCAAGCGGGCGGCCCGCAAGAATAAGAAGTAAGCCATGCACGAACTGGGTATCGTGTTCCACATCATCAAGAGCGTGGAAAGCGTGGCGGCGGACAATGATCTGGAGAAAATCTCCGCCGTGGTGCTGGAGCTGGGGGAGGTGTCCGGCGTGGCGCCGGATTACCTCACCGACTGCTGGAAGTGGGCGGCGGCGAAAGAGGAACTGGTCCGCGGTTCGAAGCTGAAAATCGAGACGCTGCCCGCCGTCACCCACTGTGACGGCTGCGGGCGGAACTACCCCACTGTGGCCCACGGCAAAACCTGCCCTCACTGTCAGAGTGGAGATACCTGGCTCCTCGCCGGCAATGAGGTCAACATTAAGGAGATCGAAGCGTACTGACCAACACCCTTCCCCGGGCCCGGCGGGGCCCAAAAGAGAGAGAAAAACGGGGGTGACCCCGCAATAAGGAGGACAAAACAATGCTATTTCAAGTTTACGGCGACGGCGCGGGCTGGCAATTGCTGGGCTGGCTGCTGGTCTTTGCCGGCCTGATCCTGGCCAACGAGTTCGCCCGCCGGAGCAAGCTGGGCGGTATCATCTGCTTCCTGGCCCTACCCGCCGTGCTGACGGTATACTTTATCGCCATCTATGTCTGCGCCGGAATGGGCATGGAGTGGGCGCTCAATAACCAGACCTACACCAATATGAATAGCTGGTTCCACTATGCCAAGCTGTACGCCGCCACGGCGGGCTGTATCGGCTTCATGATGCTCAAGTACAAGTGGAGCATCGGTAAAACCCACTGGTTCAAGTGCTTCCCCTTCGTCATCGTGGCCATCAACATCCTGATCGCCGTGGTCAGCGATTTCGAGTCCGGCGTGAAGGGACTCATGTCCCTGGCCCAGAACGGCGACCGCTGGTGGCTGTCCAGTGAAAATGTGTGGCTGTACGGTGGCTGGTGGAACTGGGTCAACGGCATCGCGGGCATTCTCAATATCCTGTGTATGACGGGCTGGTGGGGCATCTATACCTCCAAGAAAAAGGACGATATGCTCTGGCCGGATATGACTTTCCTGTATATTCTGGCTTACGACCTGTGGAATTTCGAGTACACCTATAACAACCTGCCCACCCACGCCTGGTACTGCGGCCTGGCCCTGCTGCTGGCCCCCACCTTTGCCAACGCCCTTTGGAACAAGGGCGGCTGGATCCAGAACCGGGCCAACACCCTGGCCCTGTGGTGCATGTTCGCCCAGGTGTTCCCGCTGTTCCAGGACGCAAGCCGCTTCTCCGTCATCCCCGTGCTGTACGCCGACGGGGTGATGGACGCCGCCGTCCGGCCCGCCGCCGCCGACCCCACCATGCAGGGCGTGGTGGCGGTGCTGGCCCTGGCCGTCAACGTGGTGGTGCTGGGCATCATCATCAAGCGCTCCATCGAGCAGAAGAAGAACCCCTATACGAATGAGATTTTCGCCGACCAGCGGGACTTCCAGCTGGCTATGGCCCGGGCCGAGGACAAGTAAGAAATCCTCCCGCCGCCTGGGGAGCGAATATGGTCAAAATTTGTCAGCCTGCGGAGATTGCTTCGCAGGCTGGCATTGCTTTCCCAGCATAGATCCGGTTTTCTGGACAAAGCCGGGTGCGTGTGATATAATTCGGTGTCCGCGCGGGATGCGGATATCTCAACGAAAAGGTCGTGATTTCATGGAGAAATCTGTCAAAAAACACCGCAAACTTAAAATCGCCCTGATTGTGCTGGCCGTCCTGCTGGTGCTGACGGCGGGGGCGCTGACCTTCGCCGGGAACTACTTATTCAATTTCGCTCTGGACCCCCACGCGGGCGGTATGCTCAGCGCCTACGACCCGGATGAGTGGGATCTGACGGAAAGCATGGCCTGGCTGGCCGGCAACGCCGAGGACCGCTGGCTCACCAGCCATGACGGGCTGGCCCTCCACGCTCTGTACCTGCCCCAGGAGTCGGAAAGCCACAAATACGCCGTTATCTGCCACGGCTACGGCGGCATCCCCCAGGGCATGGGCGGCTATGCGTCCCACTTCTACGACATGGGCTACAGCATTCTCGCCCCCGCCGCCCGGTCCCACGAGATCAGCCAGGGCCGCTATGCCAGCATGGGCTGGCTGGAGCGGAGGGACATCGTGGCCTGGGTAGACACCCTGGTGGAGCAGGACCCAGAGGCGGAAATCATCCTGTTCGGCATCTCCATGGGCGGGGCCACGGTGATGATGACAGCCGGAGAGGCGGACCTATCCCCCAACGTGAAATGTATCATCGAGGACTGCGGGTACACCTCCGTGTGGGACGAGTTCGCCGTCCAGCTGGAGGAGATGTTCGGCCTGCCCACCTTCCCAGTACTGGACGCGGCCTCTCTGGTGTGCCAGGTCCGGGCGGGGTTCAGTTTCAAGGAGGCGTCGGCGCTGGAGCAGTTATCCTATAACGACAGCCGCCCCATGCTCTTCATCCACGGCGAGGAGGACACCTTTGTCCCCTACTGGATGCTGGATAAGGTATATCATTCCTGCTACTGCGAGGACAAGGAAATGCTGTCCGTCCCCGGCGCGGCCCACGGCGAGGCGGCGGGGACAGATCCGGAGCTGTATTGGTCCACGGTACAGACATTTCTGGAAAAGCACGTAAGTTGAAAAGCAGGGGGCGGTCAGCCCCCTGCTCTTTTTCCCTGTGCGGAGGCCTGTTCCTCCACAAAGCACTCCATCTCGTTCTCCAGCGCGGAGAAAAACGCCCCCATATGCACCCCGTCCACCAAGGCGTGGTTGACCAGCAGGGTGACGGGCATGACGGTCCGGCCTCCCTCTGCCGCATACTTCCCCCAAGTGATCCGGGGGTTGCTGTCCGCCGGGCTGGGCGCCGGCTGGCGCAAGCCCGTATACCGCACCCAGGGGAGCGTGGAGATGAACAGCAGACTGAGCGCGTCCTCTCCATCGTCCAAATCGCCGTGGGTCTTAGCCTCCTCCTGGAGGGCTTGGGCGGTTGGCAGGTAGTCTCCAAAGGCTTGCATACAGTTAAGGCGGCAATAGCTGTAGGCGCCGTCTGGCCGCAGGACGGTATGAGAGGTGTCGCAGGACGCGAACTCCACCGGCCTGCCATCCAGAATACGCTGGCGCAGCTCTGGCACGGCATTGGCCGCCCGCCCGGCACAATACAAAAAGCTGAGGAAAAAAGGCGTTTCTGCTCCCCTGCACGCCATCAGGAAGCGGGTGATGTCCACCTCCGCCGTCACCCCGGCGTAGGGATCCGCCATGGAGTTAAAATACTCGAAATGTGCCCGTCGGGGGTAGCGCTTCCAGTCGATGACACGATAATCCATATCCATTCCTCCCGATTTCTTTTTCAGTGATTATATCACGTCTATAACTGAAAAACAATTATTTTTCCACCTTCCCCAGGGCTTTTGACAAACCCCATAAATCATATCAAAAACCTAGCCATTTCCCTATGGACGCGCCGCCCGGAGTATGATAGACTATAGGGACGCTTTATGGGAAAGAGAGGGAATCCGGCGTGATTTTCGGAAAGCACATCAACAAATACTACTTCAAATACGCGGGCTGGCTCCTGCTGGGGCTGGCCGCGCTGGTGCTGGTGGACTACATCCAGCTGATCGTCCCCAACCTGTACCAGCAGGTCATCAACGGCATGAACCAGGGCTATGTCACGGTGGACGGCGCGGACCTCCCCTTTGACATGGACTTTCTGCTGGACCGCATCTGCCTGCCCATGGTGTGGATCGTAGTCGCCATGGTCATCGGCCGATTTTTGTGGCGTGTGTGCATTTTCGGCGCGGCCATCAAGGTGGAGACCGGCCTGCGCAACGAGATGTTCGACCACGCCAAGGACCTCTCCCGCCAGTTCTACCAGGAGAACAAGGTGGGCAGTCTCATGAGCCTGTTCACTAACGACCTGGAGACCGTGCAGGACTGCTACGGCTCCGGCTTTCTGATGTTCTTTGACGCCCTTCTGCTGGGCGGCTTATCCGTCCACCATATGTGGCGGATGGACCCATTCCTGGCCACCCTGACCCTGATCCCCATGGGCCTTCTGCTGGCCTCCAGCGCGGTGGTTGGCCGGTACATGATGAAGAAGTGGGATATCCGCCAGGCGGCGTTCTCCAAACTGTCCGACTTCTCCCAGGAGAGCTTTTCGGGCATCGCCGTCATCAAGGCGTTTGTGAAAGAGGCAAAAGAGCTGATGGCCTTTCAGGCCCTCAACAAAGAGAATGAGGACGCAAACGTGGATTTTACCCGGGCCTCCGTCCTTCTGCGCATCCTGGTAACGCTGTTTGTGGAGTCGGTGGTGTGCATCATCCTGGGCTACGGCGGCTATCTGGTGTGGAAGGGCGCCTTCAACGCCGGGGAGCTGATGGAGTTCATCGGCTACTTCGAGGCCATCGTGTGGCCCATCATGGCTGTCTCGGAACTCATCGACATGACCAGCCGGGGCAAAGCGTCCCTAAAGCGCATCAGCGGGCTGCTGGACGCGCCCTGTGATGTGTTCGACCGCCCGGACGTGACGCCTCTAGGCCGGGTGAAGGGAGACATCGAGTTTAAGCACCTCACCTTCCGCTACCCAGACGGGGAGCTCGACGCCCTGCGGGACGTGTCCTTTACCATCCACGCCGGGGAGAGCGTGGGCCTGGTAGGCCGCACCGGCTCGGGCAAAACCACGGTGGTGGATCTGATCCTTCGTACCTGCAACGTGCCCAACGGCACCGTTTTTGTGGACGGACACGATGTGAACACCGTCCCCATCCGGGACGTGCGCCGGGCGGCGGCCTACGTCCCCCAGGACAATTTTTTGTTCAGCGACACCATCGCCCGAAACATCGACTTCACCCACAACAGCCCCGACCAGAACCGGGTGGTGTTTGCCGCTGGGCTGTCCGACGTGGACCGGGACGTGCGGGATTTCCCTCTGGGCTATGACACAGTGCTGGGGGAACGGGGCGTCACCGTGTCCGGTGGGCAGAAGCAGCGCATCTCCATCGCCCGGGCGTTGATCAAGGACGCGCCCATTCTGATTCTGGACGACTCCGTTTCCGCCGTGGACACCCAGACGGAGCGGGCTATCCTGGACAACCTGAGGAAGACGCGCCAGGGCCGCACCACCATCCTGATCGCCCACCGCATCTCCACTGTGGAGCAGATGGACCGTATCATCTTCCTGGAGGACGGCGCGGTCACCGCCGTGGGCACTCATACCGAGCTGTACGAAAACTGTCCGGCCTACCACCACATGGTGGAGCTGCAAAAGCTGGAGGAGGAGGGAGCCAAGCACAATGCGTGAATATCTGCCCATCCTCCTGGTGGGGGCCGTCATCGGGGCGTTCTCCCTGATCTTCCTCCTGGCCTGGCGGCGGGAGAGCCGGGATAAGACCGCCCCAGATTTTGACCGCCACATCCCAGACAGTGAGATTTTCCGGCGGCTGGCAAAATACGCCGCGCCCTACAAAAAGCAGTTTTTTGGGGTTCTGCTCATTATGCTGCTGTCCATCACCTACGACCTGGCTTCTCCCCTTATCATTGGCCATGTGGAGGGGCTCATCAAGGACCACTTTGAGCCGCCGGTCCTCCTGCGCTGGGTGGCGCTGTATGCCGGAATCCTCATCGTAGCCCTGGTATGCACCTACTTCCAGTCCATTATCCTGCAAAAGACGGGGCAGAAAATCCTTTCCGCACTCCGTCAAGACCTGTTCACCCACATCGAGAGCCTGTCCCACAACCAGCTCAACAGCATCCCCGTAGGCAAACTGGTCACACGGGTGGCCAACGACACCAACGCCATCTCTCAGATGTTCACCAATGTGCTGGTGGCGATGGCGAAAAACGCCTTTATCGTGGTGGGCGTGACGATTGCCATGTTCGCCCTGAACCTGTCCCTGACCCTGGCGTTTTTGTGCTTCGCCCCTTTTCTGGTGCTGTTTACGGTTATTTTCCGCAAGTTCACCCGGAAGGTGTACCGGGTGGTGAAGGACCGCACCACCGATATCAACACCTATCTTTCTGAAAATTTGTCCGGCATCAAAATCACCCAGATTTTCAACCAGGAGGAGCGCAAGCGGAAGGAATTTTTTGCTAAGAGCGAAAGCCTGAAAAAGGCCAAGCAGAACCAGATTTTCGTGTTCGGCATCTTCCGGCCCATGGTGTATATGCTGTACATCTCCTCGGTGCTGTGCCTGCTGTACCTGGGCGGCAAGGGGTATATTCAGAACACCACCTTCCTGGGGCAGGTTATCACCAGCGAAACGCTGGTGGCGTTCTACCTCTATATCGAGAAGTTTTTCAACCCCATTCAGACCCTGGCGGAGCAGTTCAACCAATTCCAGTCCGCCCTGGCCTCGGCGGAGAAGATTTTCACCGTCTTTGATTTGGTCCCCGAGGTGGTGGACGACCCGGACGCTGTGGAGCTGGACCACATCCAGGGGGAAATCGAGTTCAAGGACGTGTGGTTTGCCTACGAGCCGGGGGAGTGGGTGCTCAAAGGGGTGTCCTTCCACGTGGAGGCAAAGCAGACCGCCGCCTTTGTGGGCTCCACCGGGTCGGGAAAGACCACCATTTTATCCCTCATCTGCCGGAACTACGACATCCAGAAGGGGCAAATCTTGATTGACGGCATGGACATCCGGCACATCAGGATTTCCTCTCTCCGCCGCCATTTCGGGCAGATGCTTCAGGACGTGTTCCTGTTCTCCGGCACCATCCGGAGCAACATCGTCCTCCGGGAGGAGGGCTTCACGGATGGCGAAATCTTGGACGCCTGCCGCTACGTCAACGCCGACGCCTTCATCGGCAAGCTGGACCGGGGACTGGACGAGGAGGTCCGGGAGCGGGGCGGCAACTTCTCCGCCGGACAGCGCCAGTTGCTCAGCTTCGTGCGCACCATCCTGCACAAACCCGCTGTCATGATTCTGGACGAGGCCACCGCCAACATCGACACGGAGACGGAGCTTCTCATTCAGGACTCGCTGGAGAAGATGAAGAACATCGGCACCATGCTGATTGTGGCCCACCGGCTGTCCACCATCCAGCACGCGGACAAAATCATCGTGCTCTCCCACGGGGAGATTCTGGAAGCCGGCACCCACCAGGAATTGCTGGCTCTCAAGGGGCGGTACTTCCAACTCTACACGTTACAGTTCAACAAACAGAAACTGCTGGGGGCGTAGGCCCCTGGCAGTTTTTTATTGGAAAGCCTCTTGACAATCTTCTTTTACCATGCTACTATTTTTTTAGCACTAGTGGAAAATACAGTAGTGGAATACATTGCAGCAAAAGGAGAATGCTCTATGAAAAAGGATTACATGACCCGGCTGGAGCGGTGGGCCCGGTGGATGCTCCCCCGGCAGGAGGCTGAGGACGTGATCGCCGACTACCGGGACATTGTGGCGGACGAGGAGCTGTTCCGGGAGCTGGACACCCCCCAGAATGTGATCAAGCCTCTCGTCCAGAAAAGGCCCTACTATGCCTGGCTGGCGGCATTTATCCTGATGGCCGCCTGCATCCTGACCCTGGGCTTCAGTCCTACGGCTATTGGATATTACTTCTGGTTTGCGTACTTTGACTCCTGGCACGGGAACCACCTGGGCCCCGCGGCAGCTGTCCTGGGCGCGGTCCTGACCCTGGTCTGGTTCCGCTGGCAGGGGTTCAAAAGCGAAAAACACTCCAAAGCCGTCCCCATCCTGCTGGCGGTGCTGGTGGTTTGGACCGGCGGCATTATGCTGGTTTTCTATCTTGTCATGCGTGACCCTGTGGGCTTTTCCGAGGCGCTGGGTCAGGTCCCGTCCTGGATTGGTCCGGATCGGATGGAGTCCCTTTCCAATCGGATACTCAACGCTTTTCTGGCCTACAGCGGCGTCCTCATGGCGCTGCTGGGGACCTTCGCCCTGGTCCGGGCCCGCACTCAGGACCGCCGGTGGGCAGCGGTGTACGTGCTGGCCATCGCCTCTATGCTGGTGCCTTTGGAAATGTTAGCCCTGTTCACCTGCATGGACCTCTCCTTTGACATCACCACAGCCTGGTATCTGCCCTATCTGGGCCAATACGCCGCAATTTTCGCCGTAGGCATGGTGGGCGCGGGGGTAGTCCTATGCTGAAAAAGGACCTCATCGAGCTGTGCCTGCTCCACCTGCTCTCCCAGGGTGACCAGTACGGCTACGATCTGCTCCGCCGCCTCCACGCCGCCTTCCCGGACACCCAGAAGAGCGCCGTCTACGCCATCCTCCGGGGCCTGAGCCGGGAGGGCAGCTCGGAGCAGTATATGGGCAAGACCTCCGACGGCCCCGCCCGGAAATACTACCGTCTGACGGACCACGGCATGGCCGTATACGGCGACCGCCTCAAGCAGTGGCGCGCCCTCACCGCCGCGCTGGAAGAGCTGGGCATCAAATAGCCTTCCTTTTTTCGTTGAAAAGAAAAGAGGAAGCGAAAAAAGAAACTTTTAGACTTCTATCCGTGGCGTATGCCTCTTTTAGGGCGGGGTGGGAACCCATTTGTTCCCCTCCGCCCGAATTTTTTGGTTTTCGCATAACCGTTTCCCCTCCCGCTCGTATATACTAGTAGAACCACCTGTACAGAGGTTTTAGAAAGGACCCTAAGCTATGGACGAACGCGCCCTGATTAAAAAACTGAACCGTCACAGCCGGGGCGCGTTGGACCAGGCCGTGGCCCGCTACACCCCCTATGTCAGCGCGGTCATTCTCCGCACCCTGGCGGGCCGCGCCTGCCGGGAGGACGTGGAGGAGCTGTCCGCCGACGTGTTTGTGGCCCTGTGGACCCACGCCGACACGCTGGACCCGGAGCAGGGCGTCCGCCCCTGGCTGGCCACCGTGGCAAAAAACAAGGCCACGGACTTCCTCCGCCGGTCCCGCCCTAGCGCTCCCATCCCCGAGGACGCCCCGGACCCATCCCCCGGACCCGAGGAGCTTACCCAGCGCCGGGACCAGTCCGCCCGCCTGTGGGCGGCGGTGGACGGGCTGGACGAGCCGGACCGGACCCTCTTTGTGCGCTACTACTACGAGGGGGACAAGCTGAAAACTATCGCGGCGGAGCTGGGCCTGAGCCAGACCGCCGCCAAACAGCGGCTGTTCCGGGGGCGCAAGGCCCTGAAAGCCGCCTTACAGGAAGGAGCGGAAACGCGATGAAAAACCGTTTACAGGAATTGTGGCAATACACAGTCCCGGACAGCGGTCCCTGCCCTCAGCCGGACACGAAAGCGGTCCAGCGCCGGGTGGACGCCGCCTTGGACAAAAACCGCCGGACCTTCCACCTACGGCGGAAGCTGAAGCTGGCCGCGCTGTGCGCCGCCGCCCTGGCGCTCCTCACCGGAGCCGCCGCCGTGGTGGAGGTGGTCTGGCCGGAGTACAACGTCCTCAGCGCCAATTTTCAGGGGAACACCGACCAGTGGAAAAACATGGTGAACACCCAGCCCGTGTCCGTCAGTGACGACAACTATACCTTGACCCTCACCAGCTCCCTGGCGGACAGGATCCAGCTCTTTTACACCCTTACCGTCCAGGCCCGCAGCGACGAGGCCTGGGACGCCCTGGTAAACTGGGAGGGCAATTGGGGGGACCTGTGGTCCTTCCGCTTCGCCGGCAGTCTGAGTATGGGCGGAGACGGCGCCGACCCTGAGAACAGGACCATGTATGTGAGTGTAGCCACCGAGCGGGCCTTGGGCAATTTTTCCGGCGTCCGGCTGGAACTCATGAAGGAGGGCGTCTGGCTGAACTTCTCGTACACCCCTGTCTCCGACCTCAGCCTGGACATCAACGCCGACGGCCCGGCCAGAGCCGACCGCATCCCAGACCCCTTTGATGGAACGGTGACCCTGAAGCGGCTGACCCTGTCCCCCTTCACCGTCCAGGCGAAGTATATCACTGAGGATACCCATCTCTTCCCCGTGTTGCAATTCCTGTGGGAGGACGGCACATACAGCCAGGTAGAGCTGGGCGGAGGCCGCGGACATGGATGCGGCACCGAGGACGGCAAATGGGATCACACCATGAGCGAGAGCTACAGCTCCCCCCAGGACCTGTCCACGCTGGAGGCGGTGATATTCGGCGGCATGGCCTACCCCCTGGACCACAGTGAGCCCTATGAGGTGGACTTGGACGCCATGACCCTGCGGGAAATCGATCCTTAAACCAAAAACAGCGGAGAGCGCAGACTCTCCGCTGTTTTCTCATGTCTCCGGCTGTTGTTCCCCCGGCCCCCGAAACAACCGGCGCAGGGCGAACAGCTCCCCCATGATGAACAGAACCACCACCAGCATCACCACCAGCAGGCCCATGGACACATAGATTCGGACGTCCTCATTTTTAATGGGAAGGTGCAGAAAAATGGACGTGGCCGTACACATGACGATATACACCGTTCGATTTTGCCGCAAACGCTGGGCCAGATTGCCGCCCTCGGGCTGATACGCCTCCGCCAGCGCCGCCATGTCGGTGATAAACTGGAAGTGGAAATACAGCCCCGCCACCGCCGCCAGCAGGTCCAGCGGGAGGAATATCCCGGTCAGCTCCCCGCCCAGACAGGCAAACAGCCAATCCGCCAGATTCCACGCCGCCAGCAGGGCGCCCAGGGATTGAAGCAGGAGCAGGTCCCGCCGCTCCCCGGACAGCTTCTTGATGGCGGACAGCAGGAGCAGATACCCCACAAATGCGGGCAGGATGTTGATACGCCCCAAATTGAAATGGATGTGGAGGAAAAAATACCCCCAAGCGGCGTTGGATAGGCCGCTGTAAAGCATTTCCCGGTCAGTCACGGGCCTCACCCCCTTCCACAGGCGCCTGGGCCAGTGATATTTCCGGCGCGGCGGACCATGTGGGCATCCTGCCGCTCCCCTCCACGGTCAGGAGGGTCAGCTCCGCCGTCAGTTTATCGTTGAGGTACAAATTCGCCGCGACGCGGTCAGGGAGATGGTCCCCATCCCGCTCCCAGTCGAAGGTGGTCCCGCCGCCGTGCAGTGAAATCTCGCCGGACCAGTCTCCGTTGAGTGAGCTGCTGCTCCATGACGCCCCGCTGCTGCTGGAGCCGGTGGTATATGTGTCGGAGCGGGGATCACGCAGCACGGGCCGCTGCCCATTTTCCCGGTAGGGAGCGTTGCTGACGGCGATTTTTTGGTACTCGCCCTTGTCCGCCGGGTCCCCTGTGTACGTGGCGCTCATGCGCTGCATTACGTAGAACTGCCCAAAGGCCCCATGCGGGTGGGGAATCAAATCCACACTGTCTCCCGGCTGCCCGCTGAGCGTGCCCGACGTCCAGTACTCCGCCCGGACGATGAAATCCTCCGCCTGGGCCTCGTAGACCCGGGCAGGCGCCGCTTCGCTCTGGGGGAAGGAGCCGAAGGTCCGGCCCTCCACGTCCGGGACGGCCTGGAAGTCCCCCAAGGGCAGGACAACCCACCGCCCGTCCTCCTTCTCCGCACGGATGGGCTGGACGGCAATCCAATACGCCTCTTCTCCCCAGGGCTGTCCGTCCGGGGGATAGTTCAGCTGAACCAACAGCAGGCCCTCGCAGCTCCCGTCCGCTAACTCCTCCAGATTAAAGATTCGGTAGCCTTCCCAGCTTTTGGGCCAGCAGGGCAGGCCGCTCTGCTCCATCATCCAGTCCGTGCTGGTTCGGCTGGCATTCGCGTTATTCTCATAAGCCGCCGCCAGCTTGTCCTGGAGGTCCAGGGGCGCACTCATGGCCATGTAGGGGAACTCCCCCGTCAAAATTCCTTTGGCGTAGGCGTCGATGGCTCCGGCGGGGGTAGAGCACCGCACCGCCCGGGCGGCGGACATGGTGAAAGCCGTGGTCCCCCGCCACTCGGGGACGCCCTCCGCCCGGACGCCCACCACCAGCGGCGCCGCCAGCACCACCGTCACGCACACCGACGCCAGCGCCATCCCCGCCGGGTATCGCTTGAACCGGGCAATGGCCTGGATACGCCGCCGGACGTTCTCCCCCCCGTTGGAGGCGGAGGAGGTGCCGGGGGTGCGGGCGTATTTCTCACCGGCCATGGACAGCAGGATGCGCCCATAGTCCCGGCGGTCCTCGCCCTCCAGGCGCTCCAAAACACGCTGGTCACACAGGGATTCCAAATCGTTCCCCGCCCAGTCTGCGCACAGCCAGAGGAGTGGGTTGCACCAGTGGACACAGCGGAAAAAGGCGATGGCCCAGCCCCAGATCACGTCTTTATACTTGAGGTGCAGCAGCTCGTGGAGGATGACCTTATCGTCCGCCTCCCTCCCGGCGGGCAGGGCCAGCACAGGGCGGAACACGCCGCAGATAAACGCGGTGGGCAGGCCGTTCACCGCCGCCACGGGACAGGTGGGCAAGCCGTACCGCTCCGCCACAGCCTTGACCTGCCGGCTCCGGATAGGCTCGCCCTGACGGAGGGCCAGCCGCAGGCGGGCATAGGAAACCACATACCGGACCAACAGCACTACGACACCGGCCACATAGACCAAAAACAGCCAATCCGCCCATGTGCTGGGTGCGGTCAAGGGCAGAGGGATGGGCGCAATCACCTTGGTCAGCGTCCCATACTCCCCAGTGACCAGGGTTTTCATAATTTCCACCCACTGGGGCCAGTTAAGTAGGATATGGCGCCCGCCCCAACCCGCTGGGGCCAACAGGACCAGGGCCAGCACGCTCCAAAGGCTGAACTGCCAGCGGGGAGAGAGCTTGTCTCGAAACATGGCCTTAACCACCAGTAGGAGCGCCGCCGCCCCAGAGGCGGTGAGGGTCTGCAATAAAAAGGACCAGATGTCGGTCATGGATCAAACCTCCATTTCATCCAACAAGCGCCGGAGTTCATTTCGCTCCTGTGCTGAAATCGGTTTTTCTTTCAAAAATGCTGTCACCAGGTCTCCCGTAGCTCCCCGGTAAACCTGCTTCAAAAAGCTGTCCCGGGCCTGGGCCTGACAGTCCGCCCGACTCAGTGCCGCCCGGTAGTGCCGGGGATACCCCCCTTTATCGATGGCAACCAGCCCCTTGGCCTCCATTCGGGTCAGATAGGTGAACACCGTGTTCCGGTTCCACCCCGTCTCCTGATACAGCGCCTGGGTCACCTCGCCCAGCTCGGCCCCCTCGTGGTCCCAGAGCACCCCCAGCACCAGCCATTCCTTGCCCGACAATTTAACCATATCTCTGCCTCCTACAGTTGTAGTTCCCTGTATCCTACACCTGTAGGAGCCTGCTGTCAAGAGGGCGTGGCAAATATTTGAATCCTGTCCGATTTTGTGGTATGATGGGGAAAACCGCCCCAGAAGCAAGGAGGCCCGCCCATGGACAAATCATCCGCCCTGAGACAATACTTCGGCCACGATTCCTTCCGCCCCGGCCAGGAGCGGCTGGTGGACGGCATTTTAGCGGGCCGGGACGTGCTGGGCATCATGCCCACCGGCGGAGGCAAATCTATCTGCTATCAAGTGCCCGCCCTGCTCCTGCCGGGGTTGACGCTGGTCATCTCCCCTCTCATTTCCCTGATGAAGGACCAGGTGGCCGCCCTCACCGCCGCCGGGGCGCCCGCCGCCTTCTTCAATAGCTCCCAGACCATAGAGGAGTACCGGGAAACCTGGAACGGCATCCGAAACCGGGCCTACCGGTTAATCTATGTGGCCCCGGAGCGGCTGGAAAATCCCCGCTTCGCCCAGCTCATGGCAGAACAGAATGTGTCCCTGCTGGCCGTGGACGAGGCCCACTGCATCTCTCAGTGGGGGCAGGACTTCCGGCCAAGCTACCTGAAAATCGCCGGCTTCGCCGCCGCCCTTCGTCGGAAACCCATCATGGCCGCGTTCACCGCCACTGCCACGGCACAGGTTCAGGAGGACATCGTCACCCAGCTGGGCCTGCAACGGCCGGTCCGGGTGGTCACCGGTTTCGACCGCCCCAATCTGTTCTTTGATGTCCAACGGCCGAAGGACAAGACCTCCGCCCTGTTCTCCCTGATCGCCCAGCGGTCAGGGAAAAGCGGCATCGTCTACTGCGCCACCCGGAATGCCGTGGAGCGGGTGTGGACCGCCCTCAATGACCACGGCATCCCCGCCGCCCGCTACCACGCCGGGCTCCCCGAGGAGGAGCGCCGGGCCAACCAGGATGACTTCCAATTCGACCGCCGGACGGTCATGGTGGCCACCAATGCTTTCGGCATGGGCATCGACAAGTCCAACGTCAGCTTTGTGATCCACTATAATATGCCGAAAAATCTGGAGAGCTACTACCAGGAGGCAGGCCGCGCGGGCCGGGACGGCGAGGCGGCGGACTGCATCCTTCTCTACTCCCCCGGCGACGTGACCACTGCCCGTTACCTCATCGGCCACAGCGGCAACGACGCAGACCTGGACGCCCAGACCCGGGACGCTCTGCGGAGGATGGAACTGGACCGGCTGTCGGTGATGACAGACTACTGCAAGACGGACCGCTGCCTGCGCGGGGCCATCCTAGATCACTTCGGCCAAGGTCACGGTGATACCTGCGGCAATTGCGGCAACTGCCAGGGTATCTTCGAGGAGACGGACATCACCGTTCCCGCTCAGATGATCCTGTCCTGCATCAAACGGGTGGCGGATAAGCTGGGCTACCACGTGGGAGCCGGGCTCATCAGCCAAGTGCTCCGGGGCGGGCGGAACAAGCGGGTGCTGGACCTGGGCCTGGACCAATTGCCTACCTACGGGCTGATGCGGAACACTAGTCAGGAACAGCTTCGGGCCTATCTAGACTGTCTCGGCGGCAAAGGATACGTATTCACAGACCCGGAGCACGCCACCCTGCGGCTTGGGCCGGCGGCGGGCAACGTGCTCTTCCGCGGCGAACAGGTCACCATGACTGCCAAAGTGCGTCCACCGGAAGTGAAGCGCTCCCCCAAAACCCCGGAGCCCGTCTCTGCCGCCCCGCCTGTGGAGGACAGCAGCCTGCTGGCGGCACTGAAAGCGGAGCGCTCCCGGCTGGCCCGTCGGGATAACGTGCCGGCGTACATCGTCTTTTCCAACGCCACCCTGTCAGATATGGCCGCCAAGGCCCCAAAGGACATGACGGAATTGCTCCAGGTATCCGGCGTGGGCGAGGTCAAGGCAGCCCGTTACGGCGAGGAATTTTTGGCGGTCATAGTCGGCGCAGTTGAAAAGAAGTAAATACTTCTTTTCAACCTATGCGGCCTTACGTCAGACTTCATAGGCCAGCGCTGACAAATAAAAAAGCCGTCCGCCCCGCATTGGGACGGACGGTTTCCATATTTCGTCAGGCCGTAGGTACGGATTTAAGGTATTTTCCCTGATAGAACGCCAGCCACTTCCGGAACTCCGGTTGATCACCCTGGCGCACGCCACGGGCGTAGTTGTGGAACTGGAGGTCTGCATACCGCAGCTCCAGCACCGCTAGCGCCACGTTGGAGCAGTGGGCCGCCACACGCTCGAAGTTGTTGATAAGGTCGTTGATGATGAAGCCCATCTCCAGCGTACACACGCCGCTTTGCAGCCGCCGGATGTGCCGCAGCTTCATGCCCTCCAGCAAGGTGCTGATGACCTCCTCCAGCGGCTCCACCTGGAGGGCCACGTCAATATCCTCCTCCTCCAGCGCCTGCTGGGCCAGGGAGACGATCTCCAGCACCGCGCCCGCGGACCGGTTCATGTCCTCCAAACCATCGGGAGAAAAGGATACCCCCTTGCTGTCCATCTCCTTGGCCAGATCGGCCAGGTTCACCGCGTGGTCGGAGATACGCTCCAAATCGGTAAGGCAGTGGAGATAATGGGAACTGACCAACGTCTCCCGCTCGTTGAGGCCTTGGCTGTTCAGATGGAACAGGTAGCTGCCCAGCTTGTCCTCATACCGGTCCACCACGTTCTCCCGGCCCAAAATCTTCTCATACTTTTCCCCACTGAAAGTGGTAAACAGCTCCACCGAGCGGTTCAGATTTTTCACCGCAGCGGCGGCCATACGATTCACCGTGCAGCCGCTCTGCTCCAGGGCCAAGGGCGGATAGCGTAAGAAGCGCTCGTCCAACAAGCTCTCCTCAAACTCCTCCTCGTCCTCGGAGCGCTCCTCCTTGATGGTAGCACAGGCCAGCTTCACCAGCAGCGCGGTAAAGGGCAGCTGCACCAGGGTGGCCCCCACCTTGAACACCGTGTTGAACACGGCGATACCGAAGGCGTCGGCGGGCCCAGCCATGAACTCCATGGGTATGAAGATATGGAGCAGGTAGAAGGGCACCATGAACAGTACGGAACCCACGATGTTGAAATACAGGTAGATGACGGCAGTCCGCTTACCGTTGG
This sequence comes from uncultured Oscillospiraceae bacterium, assembly GCA_910588625.1. GTDB lineage: Bacteria > Bacillota > Clostridia > Oscillospirales > Oscillospiraceae > Enterenecus. The sequence goes on along the minus strand of CAJUQN010000008.1, from coordinate 23,113 downwards.
GGTTGGCCCCGATGGCGGACAGCAGCACCGGCACGCAGGCGCCGATACACATACCCAGTACCATGGGGATGGCCACCTCATAGCTGATGGCTCCGGTGATGGACAGCGCCTGCAAAATACCGATCGACGCGGAGGAAGACTGGATGACCGCCGTTACCAGCAGGCCGATGACCAGGGACACCGCCGGGTTGGAGGCCGCCGAAATGAAGTTCAAAAACGCCTCGTTCTCTTTCAGCGGGTCCATGGCTGAGCTCATAGTCTGCATTCCGCTCATGAGGACAGAGAAGGCAAGCAGGATCAAGCCCACGTTCTTTTGAATCTGCTTCCGGCAGAAAAAGTACAGCACGATACCGATAAAGGCGATAAAGGCAAACACCGTGGCGGAGGAAAAGCCGCCCTCTCCCTCGACGCCAGCCAATGTCAGCACCCAGCCTGTGGCGGTGGTACCGATGTTGGCGCCCATAATGATGCCCACGGCGTTGGACAGCTGCATGATGCCCGAGTTGACAAAGCCCACCACCATAACCGTAGTGGCGGAGGAGGACTGGATGACCGCCGTCACCAGGGCCCCCAGCAGTACACCCTTGATGGGGTTAGAGGTCAGCTTGCCCAGGATGGTCTCCAGCTTGCTGCCCGCAACCTTTTTTAAGCCGTCCCCCAGGAGCGTCATGCCAAAGAGGAAAAAGGCAAGGCCGCCCAACAATGAGATGATGTCCGCAATACCCATGCGTTTGATTCCTTCCCGCGGGCCCGGCCCGCTTTTCGGCAGACTTTAACACACATGAACGCGTTTATTGTATCATACCCTTATGCGGATTTCTCGCCTTTTTTTCATTTTCTCCAAACTTGTCGAAATTTTTTCCATCCAGGGTCGAATTTTGGACAAAACAGAAAAAAGCAAAAGGGGAGCGGGCATATACCCGCTCCCCTTTGTGCAGATTGCTGTTCTATCGCCGGCCACCGCCGCTGGGTCGCCCACCGCCCCCACCGGAGCGTCCGCCGCCAAAAGAGCCACCGGGACGACCGCCGCCAAAGGAACCACCCGGACGTCCACCGCCCCCAAAGGAGCGCCCTCCGCCGAAGGAACCGCCGGGCCTGGAACCCGCAGAAGGTCTGCCCCCTCCGAAGGAGCCGCCTGGACGGGAGCCCCCGAAGGTCCCGCCGGGCCTGGGTCCGGCGGGACGGCTCCCGCCAAAGGGACCGCCGGGGCGGGGTCCGGGGTTGGGCCGGGGACCAGGGCCGGGACGTGGGCCGGGTCCAACGCCAAAGCCCATGCCGGGTCCGGGTCCAAAGCCAGGACCGCCAGGGCCAGGGCCAAAACCGGGTCCTCTCGGGGGCCTGGGCGGCCGGGGCCGGAAGATATAGAAGGGCCGGTAAACGTAGGTGGGTCCGTACCAGCCGTTGCGGTAGCGCCGCCGGTGGGAGCCCTCCATCACCAGCAGGAGAACCACCGCCAGCACGATGATGACAATCAAATCAGAAAATCCGTCCATAAAGCCGCCTCCTTTCCCAGGTCAACCGTAATAGTTCCCATACCAGACCTCCAGGGCCTCCGTGAGGTTCAACAGCGCCTCCCCGTAGAAGCCGTGGGCAAACTCATATTCCATATACTCATAGGCATAGTTTGAGCAGTCATTGTCCGTAAAATCCCGGCGGATGTCATTGCCCTGAAGCAGATAGTAGTTGTCCCCCTGAATGTCCAGCACCACGGTGAAGTCATATCCGCCCAGGCCCATGTCCTCCGCACACTGGAGGGCGTAATCATACAGGTCGTCCCCGCCGTAATTGCAGGTGACCACGCCGATGGAGGCGCTGTAGCGGTCCCACAGCCGGTCGTTGCGCTGGTCCAGAACCCGCACCTCCTGGTCGGACAGCACCCGGGCGTTGTCCCACACATAGGACGTGGAGCTGCCGGAGGGGGGTGGCTGGGGCGCGTCGGGAACAGGAGCGGGGTTGTTGACCGGCGCCTTGGCGTAGCCGACGCCGATGGAGACACAGACCATGACGATGGTGAGGACCCACGCCACCCCCTGTTTTTTGAACACATTCTTTCCCGTTGCCGCGCCGGCGGCGGCAACGGCCAGCGCGATCCCGAGAGCCGCCCAGGGAAAGACCAGTAAAAAAATGTTCATAGAAAATCCTTTCTTAACCGCAATGTGATTGAGTCTGGATTGGGCGCATGACCGGGGAAATAAGCCCTCCGACTGCGGGTAAACCCATCCGGGGCCTCAGGCCCCTCCTTGGGCTTTTCCCTCCGCTCCGGTCTTAGCCTATCCTCGCAGCTCCAGCAGCTTCTGCTTCAGCTCGCCCTCGATGCGGCCCAGCTCCAGCTCGGCCTCCTTGCGCTTCTGGGCGCCGTCCTTCTGAATCTGCATCACCTCGTCCAGGGTGGTGATGAGCTGCTGGTTGGTGTGCTGGAGGGTCTCGATGTCCACGATGGACCGCTCCGCCTCCTTGGCGGTCTCGATGGTGCCCATCTTGAGCATCTCCGCGTTCTTTTTCAGCAGATCGTTGGTCATGTTGGTGACGGCGGCCTGGGCGGCGGTGGCCTGACGGGAGTGCTCCAGCCCCAGGGCCAGCACCATCTGGCTCTTCCACAGCGGGATGGTGTTCACCAGGGAGGACTGGATTTTCTCCAGCATCAAAGTGTCGTTGTTCTGGATCATTCGGGTCTGAGGGCCCATCTGGATGGAGATCATCCGGGTCAGCTCCAAATCGTGGAGCTTTTTCTCAAACCGGTTGCACAGGTTGGCGTAGTCGTTGTATTTCTGGGCGTCCTCCTGGGAACCGGTCTCCGCCGCCTTTTTGCGCATCTCCTCCAAGGTCTCGTTCCGGGCCTTCAACAGCGCCTTCTTGCCCGCCAGGATATACATGGTCAGTTCCTTGTAATACTTGGTGTTCAGCTCATACATCTGGTCCAGCATGGCGATGTCCTTCATCAGCGTGACCTGATGGCCCTCCAGAATGGAGGCAATCTTGTCCACGTTGACCTCCGCTTTATCATAGCTTGCCTTCATGGCGGTCAACTCGTTCTTTTTCTTCTGGAAAAACCCGGCGATGCCCTTTTTCTCCGGCTGGCCGAAGGTTTTCAGCTCCACCACCAGGGAGGACAGGGCCTCGCCCACCTCGCCCAGGTCCTTGGTGCGGACGTTGTTCAAGGCGTTCTCGGAGAACCCAGCGATGTTCTTCTGGGCGGCGGCGCCGTATTGCAGCACCTGGGTGGAGTCGGTGATGTCGATCTTCTGGGCGAAGTCATTGACCACCTTCCGCTCCGCCTCGGTGAGCTGGCTCTCGTCCAGCTGGATGGCCTGGGCGTCCCGCGCCGCCTGGACGGCGGCGGCGTCATCGGGAGAAATGGTGTTCTCCAAGGTCAAGGAGGGAGCTTCCGGGGCCTTGGGGACCGCGGCCTCCGCCGCCTGGGCGGCCTGGGCCGCGGCAGCGGCGCCGGTGGGGTCAAGGGTCAGCTCGGGCATCATGTTCAGTTCATCACTCATTGTCGTTCTCCTCCGAATCTTTATTTGGCTGGGCGGCGGACGGCGGGTCGTCGTCAAACAGTACCGGGTCGCCCGAGAATTTGGGCGGGGCTGCAAAGGGGTCCTCCGGAGTTTGCAGCTCCTCCCCCGGGGTATTGTGATAGGTCCTCCAGAAGTTGGAGGCGGTCAGGATACTCAGCGCCAGCAGAAGCAGCAAGAACAGGTTGAACTCCACAGGCAGACAGCGCACAAAGGCCACCGCTATGGAAGCCGCCGCCAGGGTCCAGATGACGGCCAGCACCCGGTAACCGCTTTTCGGTATTCTCTTTCTCATGGCGGCTCCCCATCAACCGCCCAGAGTCATGCCGCCCAATCCCTCCTGGGCCAGCATCTGCTCCATCACCTTGATGTCGGCGGAGATGTCCATGGCCTCCTCTCCATAGAGGTCGTCCAGCAGGCGGGTGAAAGCGGCGCAGATGGTGTCCAGCATATCCTCGATTTTGCCCTTGGCGCCGTCGATATTGGCGCCGGACACGCCGGTGGAGTCCATGCGGTCGTACGCGTTGAGCAGTTTCAGGGTAGTGGGCAGATAGTAGTTCATGAACTTGCGGATTTTGGGCAGCTTGGAGGGGCTTGCCGCCACGGCGTCGATGATCTTTCCGGTGGTGGTCTCCAGGTGGGTGATCTGGGCGGAGATCTGAGGGTCCTCGATGGAGTCGTTCAGCCGCCGCATCTCGGAGACGGCCCGGTCCCGCTCCACCAGCAGGGCGTCGATTTCCGGGTTGCCGGTGGATTTTGGCTTCGCCTCCTGCTTCGGGGCGGCCTGGGGCCGGGGCTGAGGCTCCGGCGCGGCCTGGGCCGTGTCCTGCATTTCGTACCCCTTGTCGGGGAAGAGCATCTTGCCCAGGTTGTAGGCGATGAAGGACACCAGCGCCGCCATGATATAGTGGGCGGGGCGGTAAAGGGGAGCGAACAGCGACCATAGCAGCCAGGTCCCCCCGATGAAGTAGACGGGCAGCACGCTGCGCTTTTTCACATAAGCCACGGCTATTGCCCCCTTTCCGAAATCTGGTTCTCATTTTACTCCACCAAAGCGCCCTCTGTCAAGAAGAAGGGGTGGTGAACGGTTGACTTTAACAAATTCTTCATGTAAAATAGATTGCTATTTCTAAAAAAGCTATTCCAAAGTTTTATGAGGGAGTCCTTTCAAATGATGACGTTAGACGATTTCCGCGCCGCCCGTAAGGTTCTGGACGGCGTGCTCCACCGCACCGATCTGATGTACAGCCCCTTCTTCACCAAAACCACCGGCAATCAGGTGTACATCAAGCCGGAGAATATGCAGGTCACCGGGGCGTACAAAATTCGGGGCGCTTATTTCAAATGCTCTACCCTCACCGAGGAAGAGAAGGCCCGGGGCCTGGTCACCGCTTCCGCAGGCAACCACGCCCAGGGCGTGGCCTACGCCGCCCAGACGGCGGGGATCCAGGCCACCATCGTCATGCCCACCACCACCCCGCTGGTAAAAGTGAACAACACCAAGGACTACGGCGCTAAGGTGGTTCTCCACGGCGAGACCTTCGACGACGCGGCGGCTTTGGCCGCCCAGCTCAGCCAGGAGCAGGGGCTGACCTACGTCCACCCTTTCAACGACCTGACCGTCTCCACCGGCCAGGGCACCATTGCATACGAAATCTTTAAGGACCTGCCCGACGTGGACGTGATTTTGGCGCCCATCGGCGGCGGCGGGCTGGCGGCGGGCGTGTCCACCTTGGCAAAGCTCCTCAACCCCTCCGTGCGGGTATTCGGCGTGGAGCCCTCCGGGGCGGCCTCCATGAAGGCCAGTCTGGATGCGGGCCATGTGGTCACGGTGGACCCCATCTCCACCATCGCCGACGGCGTGGCGGTCAAAACCCCCGGCGACCAGGTGTTCCCCTATATCCAGAAGAACCTGGACGGCGTCATCACCATCGACGACGGCGAGCTGGTGGACGCCTTCCTGGACGTGATGGAAAAGCACAAGATGATCGTGGAGAACGCCGGACTGCTCACCATTGCGGCGCTGAAGCACCTGGGCTGCCAGGGGCAGAACGTGGTGCCGGTGCTGTCCGGCGGCAATATGGACGTGATTACCATCTCCTCGCTGGTCCAGCACGGGCTGATCAACCGTGGGCGTATTTTCACCTTCTCTGTCCAGCTTCCCGACCGGCCCGGCGAACTGCTGCGGGTGGCCGGCCTGGTGGCCAAGTGCAGCGGCAACATCATCAAGCTGGACCACAATCAGTTCGTCAACATCAACCGTCAGGCGGGGGTGGAGCTGAAAGTCACGCTGGAGGCTTTCGGCCTCAGCCACAAGGCGGAAATTATGGACGCCCTGCGGGAGGCGGGCTATCAAGTCAAGGAGGTCCCCCTCAGCGGCACCATTACGGGGTAAAATCACACTCCCCCCACCGCCGCAAGGGGCGATGGGGGGTATACAGGTGCGGCGCGCCTCCAGCCCTCCGGTCGGGCGCGAGCGGGGGCATGGGGGGACCACCCGGCCGCTACTGGCGGCGACCTCCGCGTGTTCTATCTTATGTGGCCGGGGGCCGCTGGTGTGCCGCCCTTTCGGCAAAGCGGGGGCTTGCCTCACCAACAAATCCACAAAAGAAGGGGTAAAAACCATGGTCAAAGTGTCGCCCTCCATCCTTTCGGCGGATTTTTGCAATTTGGAGCGGGATATCCGCCGGGTGTCCTGTGCGGACTGGCTCCATGTGGACGTGATGGACGGGGCGTTTGTCCCGAATATCACCATCGGCGTGCCGGTGGTGCAGTCCATCCGAAAGTGTACCGACCTGTTTTTAGACGTCCATCTGATGGTGGACAAACCAGTGCGCTACATCGACAGCTTCTGCAAGGCGGGAGCGGACCTGCTGTCCGTCCACTTGGAGGCGGACCACCCCACCCGCATCACCGACGCCCTCCGGGCCATGGAAGCCAACGGGGTGAAAAAGGCGGTGGCCCTGCGGCCCATCACGTCGGCCAGGGCCATCCTGCCCTATATCGAGCAGCTGGACATGGTGTTGGTCATGACGGTGGAACCGGGCTTCGGCGGGCAGAAGTTTATGGAGGGCCAGCTGGAAACCATCCGGGAAGTGCGGGCCCTCATCGACAAGTACAACCCCAGCTGCGAGCTGGAGGTGGACGGCGGCGTGGGTCCCGGCACGGCGGAGCGGGTCATTGAGGCCGGCGCTACAGTGCTGGTGGCGGGGTCGGCGGTGTACGGCACCCAGGACCCGGCATCGGCCATTGACTCCCTGCGCCGGGCAAATTGAATTTTTAGGAGCGTAACGACATGGACTATTTCCCCGCCGCCCTGGAAAACTTAGTGGAGCAGTTTGCCAAGCTGCCCGGAGTGGGCCGCAAGAGCGCCCAGCGGCTGGCTTTCCACATCCTAGACCAGCCGGAGCAGGCCGCCCAGGACTTCGCCGCCGCCCTGCTGGACGCGAAAAAAAGCATCGGCTGCTGCCCGGTGTGCCAGAACCTTACCGACGGGGAGGGTAAGTGCGCCCTGTGCGCCTCCTCTAGGCGTGACCACGCCACCGTCTGTGTGGTGGCCGACCCCAAGGACGTGATGGCCATGGAGCGCTCCCGGGAGTATAACGGGTTGTACCACGTGCTCCACGGGGTCATCTCCCCCATGAACCATGTGGGTCCGGACGACCTGCGCATCGCCCAGCTCGTCGAGCGGGTGGCGGCGGGCGGCATCGGGGAGGTCATCATGGCCACCAACCCGGATACTGAGGGCGAAACCACCGCTATGTATCTCTCCCGCCTGCTCAAGCCCTTCGGGGTGCGCACTACCCGGTTGGCCTACGGTATCCCGGTGGGGAGTCATCTGGAATTTGCTGACGACGCCACTTTGATGCGCGCCCTGGAAGGGCGCAGAGAAATATAGGGGTCCCCGCAGGGGGAGGGGGATTCCGGCCTGGTCGCCGCGCTGTGGGGATTTGACACATTTTTAACAAAAAAGGTGGGCGTAAAAACGAAGAATTTTCGTTTTTACGCCTTTTCCTCTTCCCTTTTGCAAAAATCTATGGCATAATAGCAGCATACAAAAATATCCACCCAAAGGAGGACATGCCATGAAGCGCACTGTCACCTTTTCCCCCGAGCGGCTGGAGTACCTCAAGCTCCTGGCCCGGCAGTATCCCAATGTCCAGTCCGCCTGCACCGAGATCATCAACCTGCGGGCCATCCAGAACCTGCCCAAGGGCACCGAACACTTCCTGTCCGATGTCCACGGCGAGTTCGAGGCTTTCCAGCACATCCTGAACTCCGCTTCCGGTGTGGTCCGGGTGAAGATCGACGAGCTGCTGGGCTCCACCGTCCCCCGGTCCGACCGGGACCAGCTGGCCACCCTCATCTACTACCCAGAGGAGAAGCTGGAGGAGATCGAGCGGGAGTGCGACGATATGCGGGAGTGGTACCGCATCACCTTCCACCGTTTGATCGACCTGTGCTGTCTGGTCAGTGCCAAGTATACCCGCTCCAAGGTCCGAAAGGCCATGCCCCCTGAGTACGCCTACATCATCGACGAGCTGATCCACACCCACTACGAGAAGAATGAGACCGACAAACGGGATTACTATGAGAACATCATCAACACCATCATCGACCTGGACCGGGCCTCCAACTTCCTGATTCAGCTGTGTGAGCTCATCAAGCGGCTGTCGGTGGACCACCTGCACCTGGTGGGGGACATCTTCGACCGGGGCCCCGGCGCCGACGTCATCCTGAATAGCCTGATGGCCTATCACAGCGTAGACATACAGTGGGGCAACCACGACATTTTGTGGATGGGCGCCGCTTCCGGTTCCCGCACCTTGGCGGCCACGGTGCTGGTCAACTCCCTGCGGTACAACAACCTGGAGACCATTGAGACCGGCTACGGCATCTCCCTGCGGCCTCTGTCCGTGTTCGCTGAGGAATTCTACCGCAAGTGCGACATCAGCCGCTTTGAGGTGAAGATTGCCAAGGAGGACGAGGACAAGATCAGCGACCGGGACCGGGTGCTGTGCGCCCGGATGCACAAGGCAATCTCCATGATTCTGTTCAAGCTGGAGGGCCAGAAAATTCAGCGCAACCCCGACTTCCACATGGATGACCGCCTCCTGCTGGACAAGATCAATTACGAGACCAAAACCATCACCATCGACGGCGTCACCTACCCCATGCTGGACACCGATTTCCCCACCGTGGACCCCACCGCGCCCTACGCCCTCACCCCCGAGGAGGACGTGCTCATCAACACCCTGACCCGCTCCTTCCGGCACAGCGAAAAGCTCCAGCGCCATGTCCGGTTCCTGTACTCCAAGGGCAGCCTGTACCGCATCTACAACGGCAACCTGCTGTTTCACGGCTGCATCCCCATGCGGGAGGACGGCTCCCTGATGAGCTTCTCCCTGATGGGCTGCGAAAACCTGTCGGGCCGGGCCTTCCTGGACTTCGCCGATATCGTAGCCCGCCGGGCCTACTACAACAAGCCGGGCTCCCCGGAGCGCCAGCAGGGCATGGATTTTCTGTGGTGGCTGTGGGCGGGCCGCAATTCCCCCATCTTCGGCCGGGACCGTATGACCACCTTCGAGCGCCGGTTCATCGCCGACGAGTCCACCCATACCGAGGCCAAAAACGCCTACTATCACCTGTACAACGACCCCGCGGTGTGCGAGGGCGTGCTGAAGGAGTTCGGCTTGGAGGGCTCCCACTGCCACATCATCAACGGCCACGTCCCCGTCAAGTCCAAGAAAGGGGAGAGCCCCGTTAAGGGCGGCGGCAAGCTGATCGTCATCGACGGCGGGTTCTGCAAGGCGTATCAAAAGACCACCGGCATCGCCGGATACACCCTGATCTACAACTCCGACTACTTCCGGCTGGTGGCTCATGAGCCCTTTGTGGGCAGGGCCGCAGCCATCCACAAGAACTATGACATCGCCTCCACCTCCCAGGTCTTCGAGCGGCTGGAGAGCCGGGCCATGATCCGCCAAACTGACGTGGGCCGGAAGCTCCAGGGGCAGATCGAGGAGCTCATCGACCTGGTGGCAGCTTTCCGCAGCGGTGCCATCGTGGAAAGCCACAAAGTCTGACCCCTTCCGCAAAAGCCGGCAAAACCGTCCGCCGAACAGTGGCGGACGGTTTTTACCAGAATATCCATTCTGTCCCTCTCTTTTCCACTATTTTGAAACCGAATTGTAACAATTTTTTTGCATACTTTTCCTTGCCCAATTCAATCTATAGTGGTACAATATGAATGATTGCCATACGGCATAAATGTATCTGGCTGGGCGGCGCCGCAGGGTCCGCCCATGAGAGAGGCCGCGGCTCCAAACAGTACCTGACCGGAGCCCATCCCCCCGGAACGCGGTTTTATGTGTATGTGGGAGGTTTTGTTGTATTATGGAAGAATCTACTCCGAAAAAGAGTATCCCAGCGGGGCTGATCGCGGGCATCGCCGCGGCGGCCCTGGTGGTGGCCGCCGTGGGCGGCTATTTCGGTCTGTGCGCCTGGGTGAAGGGCAACGACCAGCTGCTGCCCGGCGCGGTGGCTGTGGACGACAAGGGCGAGACCGTGGCCGACCTGGGTAATCTCACCCGGGAGGACGCGCTGACCGTAGTTGGCGAGGAAATGAACCAGCGGCTGGACAACCGAAAGCTGACCCTGCTGTACGGCGAGGACAAGAAGGCAGAGCTGTCCGGCGAGCTGATGGCCTGTGCTCCCGAGGCCGCGGTGGATGTGGGCTTCACCGCCAAGGAGGAGCAGCCCTTGTGGAAGCTGGGCGCCCTCTGGCTGGGGCTGGCCCAGGAGCCCACCGACCTGTCCCTGTCCGCCGCCGCCTTCACTCCCGAAGGGGCGGAGCAGGCCAAGCGGGTCATTCACTCCATCGCTGAGGAGCTGTATATTGCCCCGGTGGACTTCACTTATGAGATGGGCTCGGAGAATGTGGTGGTAACCCCTGGCGCCGACGGCCAGGAGGTGGACGCTGACGCCCTGCTGGACGAGGTGGAGCAGGCCCTGGCCGAGGGCAAGACCGAGCTCAGGGTGGAGCCCCAGGTGATATCCGGCGCGGAGCTGTCCGGCGAATCCCTGAGTAAGCTCATTCACGTGGAGCCCAAGGCCGCGGGTGTGGACGAGAACGGCAAGCTGACCCCGGCGGTCATCGGCCTGTCCGTCAACGCGGAGGAAGCCCAGGCCAAGCTGGACGAGGCCGCCCCCGGCGAACCCGTCACCATCCCCCTGGAGTTCACCCCCCCGGGAACCTCCGGGGACGAGTCCATGTACTACAAGGATTTGCTGGCCTCCGTCACCACCAACATGGACGGGGTGGCCAACCGCTCCTTCAACGTGAACCGGGCCGCCGAGTTCTGCAACGGCAAGGTGCTCCAGCCCGGCGAGGTGTTCTCCTACCTGGGCACCATCGGCGACCCCAGCTCCCGCAACGGCTATAAGCCCAGCACCGGCTACCAGAACGGCGAGACCGTGGCTATGGACGGAGGCGGCGTGTGCCAGGTGTCCTCCTCCCTGTATTACTGCGCTGTGTACGCCAACCTGGAAATCGTCTGGCGGGCCTGCCATGCCTTCGCCACCGGCTATATCCCCAACGGGCTGGACGCCACCGTGTACTATCCCTCTCTGGATTTCCGGTTCCGCAACAGCACCGGCTTCCCCATCAAGATTGTGGCCTATACCGAAGGCGGCGCCGCCGGCAAGCTGACGGTGCAGTTCTACGGCAGCAACCCCGACGGCATCAAGGTGGAGACACAGCGCTACACCCAGTCCTCCACCGGCTGGACCACGGTGTATGAGGCTGACGAATCCCTGCCCCGGGGCACCACCAAGGTCAAAACCACCCCCTATACCGGCTATGTGGTGGACGTGTACCGCTGCGTGTACGACGCAAACGGCAATCTGCTCTCCCGCACCTTTGAAAATCATAGCACCTATGCCAAGCGGGACAAGGTCATTCAGTACAACCCCCTGGACTCCGGCCCTTGGGGCGCCGGGACTGACGAGCCTGTAGTCACCGATCCCCCCGTGGTCCCCTCTCTGGATCTCCCGCCCGTCCAACCCAGTCAGGACCCGTGGGTGCAGCCCAGCCAGGACCCCGTAGTCGTGCCCTCTCAGGACCCGGTGGTGGTTCCCTCTGAGCCGGTCTATATTCCCACGCCCGAGCCAGTGCCCACCACCGACCCCTATAACCGCCCGCCGGATACCTCCGCGCCCAGTTGGATCACAGGAGAGTGAGTCCATGTTTCAAGGCTTTTCTCAAGAGACCGTCGATTTTATGTGGGGCATCCGCTTCAACAACGAAAGGAGCTGGTTCGAGGCCCATAAGCAGGAGTATTTGACCTACTTTCTCGGCCCCATGAAGGAGCTGGGCGCCCAGGTTCAGGACACCCTGTTGGAGCGTTTCCCCAAGAGCAAGCTCAACCTGAAAATCTCTCGTATTTATCGGGATGCCCGGCGGCTGTTTGGCCGGGGTCCCTATAAGGATCATTTGTGGTTGTCCCTGTTCCGGTTCGGCAACGAGACCGGCGGGGACCATCCGGTGCTTTGGTTCGAGCTGGCTCCGGACGGATGGAGCTACGGCATGGGCTTCTGGTGCGCTCAGCCGTTGATGATGGAGAAGCACCGGGCCCGCATCGACCGTGATCCCAAGCCTCTGCTCAAGCTGGAACACAAGCTGGCCAGACAGGCGGAATTCGTGCTGGAGGGGCCGTCCTACAAACGGCAGAAGCCCTGCAGCGAACCAAAGCTGACGGAGTGGTACAACAAGAAGTCCTTCTCCGTGGGCCACGAGGAGGAGCTCACAGAGCTCATTTACAGCCCCGAGCTGGCCGGCAAGCTAGTGGATGGCTTCTCCTTCCTCCTGCCCTATTATGACTATTTCTCCACCCTTTGGGCGGACCCGGACCCGAGAGAGTCCACATAGCGCAAAAGGACCGAAGGCAAGCGCTTTCGGTCCTTTTTATGCTTTTCAGTTCTTCAAGCTGTGCATGGGCGCGGGGATGCGTCCGCCCCGGGCCACGAAGTCCTCGGCGCTTCCAGTGTGGCAGGGCATCACCGGCGCGGAGCCCAGCAGGCCGCCGAACTCTACCACATCCCCCACCTGCTTGCCCGGCGCGGGGATAATGCGTACGGCGGTGGTTTTTTGGTTCACCATGCCGATGGCGGCCTCGTCCGCGATGATGGCGGACAGGGTGGAAGCGGATGTGTCGCCAGGGACGGCAATCATATCCAGACCCACGGAGCACACGCAGGTCATGGCCTCCAGCTTTTCCAGAGTCAGCTTGCCCGCCTGGGCGGCGGCGATCATGCCCTCGTCCTCGCTCACCGGGATGAAGGCCCCGGACAGCCCGCCCACAGAGGAGCTGGCCATCACGCCGCCCTTCTTCACCGCGTCGTTCAGCAGGGCCAGGGCGGCGGTGGTGCCGTGGGCGCCGCACACCTCCAGGCCCATCTCCTCCAGAATGCGGGCCACACTGTCCCCGATGGCGGGGGTGGGGGCCAGACTTAGATCCACTATGCCGAAGGGTACGTCCAGCCGGGTGCTGGCCTCCCGTGCCACCAGCTGCCCCATACGGGTCACCTGGAAGGCCGTCTTTTTGATGGTCTCCGCCACCACGTCGAAGGGCTGGCCCTTCACCTTCTGCAAGGCATGGTGGACCACGCCGGGGCCCGACACACCCACATTGATGACCCGCTCAGCCTCGCCCACGCCGTGGAAAGCCCCGGCCATAAAGGGGTTGTCCTCCACCGCGTTACAGAACACCACCAGCTTTGCACAGCCAAAGCCGCCCCGCTCGGCGGTGCGCTCCGCCGCCGCTTTGATGGTCTCGCCCATAAGCCGTACCGCGTCCATATTGATGCCCGCCTTGGTGGAGCCGATGTTCACACTGGAGCACACCATATCGGTGACAGCCAACGCCTCGGGAATGGCGGCAATGAGCTTTTTGTCCCCCTCGGTCATACCCTTCTGCACCAGGGCGGAGAAGCCGCCGATGAAGTTCACCCCCACCGTCTTGGCCGCCCTGTCCATGGCGGCGGCGAAGGGGACGTAATCATTGGTTCGGGACGCTCCCGCCACCAGGGCCATAGGGGTGACGGAGATGCGTTTGTTGACGATGGGGATGCCGAACTCGTCCTCGATCTCCTCGCCGGTTTTCACCAGCTTTTCGGCAGAGGTGGTGATCTTGTCGTAAATCTTCCGGCAGGCGGCGTGGGGGTCCGGGTCGCAGCAGTCCAGCAGGCTGATGCCCATGGTGATGGTGCGGATATCCAAATGCTGGTGGTCAATCATCTGGATGGTCTGTAAAATGTCGTTGGTATTGATCATGGCCCGGCCCTCAAATCCTGTGCATCGCGTCGAAGATATCCTCCCGCTGGACGCGGATGTCAAGGCCCCGCTCCTTACCGGCCTGGGCCAGGTCCTCCTTTAAGCGGGCAAAGGGCACGGTGGCCTGGGCGGTATCCACCAGCATAATCATGGTGAAATACTCCTGGAGGACGGTCTGGCTAATGTCCAGCACGTTGACGTTCTTCTCGCTGAGCAAGGCGCACACGGCGGCGATGATGCCCACCTGGTCCCTGCCGATGACGGTTACGATTGCTCTCATGATAAAAAAGCCTCCTTTGTATTGTGGTATACCCATAAAGCGCCACTTGAAGGACCGGGTTGATGTGCACCGCCTCGCCGATGGCCCCCACCAGCCAAATCATAAAGGGAAACGCCGCCACAGGCAGAAGCGGGAACCACTTTCAGGTACTTCATCCTCCGCTCCCCCTATTGCAGCTCGTCCAGCGTCAGACCGAAGGCGGGGAGGAATCTTTCCGTAAAGTATTCCAGCTCCTCCATTTTCATATCCTCCAGCGCCGCCATAATCTGCTCCGCAGCCTTTTTGAACTCGGTGTTGCCCGCCTTCCCCTCCTCCACGCACTTGATGTAGGCGGATAACTTATCCGCCGCCTTCACGTAGCGCTTGACTTCCTTGTCCGACTCCCGGACCAACGGCCCGTAGGCCGGGACCAGCTCCGGGGGAAGCATGGACAGCAGCTTGTCCTGGGCCACCGCCTCCACCTGGCGGTAGGCGGTCTTGATGTCCGGGTTGTAGTACTTGATGGGGGTGGGCATATCCCCGGTGATGATCTCCGGCGCGTCGTGGAACAGGGCCGCCGCCGCGATTTTGTCCGGGTCCAGGCCCTTATGGAACACGTCCCGCCCAATCACCGCCAGGGCGTGGGCCAGCACCGCAACCTCGTAGGAGTGCTCCTCCACGTTCTCGGTGCGGGTGTTGCGCATCAGGGCCCAGCGGGCGATGTAGCGCATCCGGAAGATGTAGGCGAAAAAGCTGTGGTTCATATGCGGGGCCGCCTTTCTATGTCTGTCTGGGTATTCTACCACGCCGGAGGGGAAATGTACAGACCAAGGCGCAAAAAATAGCCGCCCCACTGAACTGCGGGACGGCTTTTTCGCGGCCAGGGTGGAAGGGCCGGGCTCAGCAATACTGGGCCGCAGCCAGACGGCAATGGATCGGATAGTTGCCGCGAACCTGGAGCACGATATAATAAGAAGCTGAATCGGCGGTGGAATTGTTGTAATCACTTTCCCAGGTGCCGCCGTTAGCAGGAATTTCGTAGCTGAGGATACTAGCCGTCTTATCGGTGCGGAAAACATAGACTTCCACCGGATGATCCGCATAGTTCCGGCACCAGAAGTGGATGGTCTTGCCGTTGCCGGATGTCGCGGCGAACGGGCGGGTCTGATAGTGACCGCCGCTAATCGTGATCTCTTCATCGTCAAAAATCTGCTGAAGCGGCATGATGCCCTCGTTGGGATCATCCCCGGCGGCGAAAGCTGGGGCGGCCAGAGACAGGGCCATCACCAGGGCCAGAAGCAGGGACAAAAAGCGTTTCGTTTTCATAAGAGTAAAGCTCCTTTCTTATGTTGTGTGGGACATGTATAAGGTCAATAGTTCACAAACCCAACCACACGCACAGTTTGAGAAGAATTGTTCCTGATCGCCATCGCATAATTTCCACTATGGCTGATTCTGATTGCCTGATTGATACTGCCCCCCTTTACATTGATGTAATAGAATCTGCCGCTGGAAGTTATAACGCCAAAGTCCAGGCTGGCTGGCGATGGCGAGTAGGAACAATTGAATGTAACCGTATCTCCGGCCTGCAAAGAAATTGTTTGGCCTAAGGTACATGTAGAATGCGCTGAGATAACCCCATCAGCAGGGGTGTTCGTCCGCGGCATAAGGCTTTCTTCCCAATGTTCCATGGTTGGCAGGTCTACCCATTCCCACGCCAGGTCATCCAGCCATAAAACATCTTTGCTGGTGACTTCTGCCGCATTCGCTGGGACTGCCAAAAAACCTGTCACTGTGCCGAACACAAGCAGCGCACATAAAAATCGCTTCAATTTCATAATATACCACCTTTACTTTGTTTCATCCTTTATAATCAAAACTCCACCAGGGCCGACGGGCATACTATTTATTTCAGAGAAATCTATTTTTTCTCCTTCCATATCTTCCGTCCAAATGATTTCGTTCTTCGACTGTTCTGGCGTCCTAAATGCAGCGATCCAGATTACGATAACGGACACGGTCATGGTCAGCAGAACGCATCCCGCCAATATAGCGGCTACCATCAATCTCAGCGGACTATGCCGCCGGGAGGCCGGGATACTCTCCGGCTCCACCGCCACCGCCGTGGCAGGCGCTTCCTCACATTGCCGTTCCCCGTTCACCAGTTCGTCCAGAGGCACGCCGTACAGCCTTCCGATGTACACCAGATTTTCCATAGACGGCACAGCCGCCCCGCGCTCCCACTTCGAGACCGCCTGCCGGGTGACGTTCAGCTTCAGCGCCAGATCGTCCTGGCTCCAGCCCTTTTCCCCGCGCAGTTCAATCAGCTTTTCCTTCAGCTCCATTTTAACGCTCCTTTCGGCAAACTTCAATGATATCCCGCGTTGCATAGCCGCAACCTTTGGTTTCCTCTGCTCATTTCAGCCACTTTGCGTCTTAGCGCGATGCCATTATATCATACGCCGTCCAACGGAACAAGGCCCCGCCCAGAAGACGATTGCCATTTGCCCCGCGCAATGGTATAATAGCGGAAACCTGCTGATAAGGAGGGCCCGCCGTGGACATCGCCATCTACACCCTGGGCTGCAAGGTGAACCAGTACGAGACCCAGGCCATGGAACAGGAGCTGCTGCGCCGGGGCCATACCCTGATGGAGTTTGACCGCCCGGCGGACGCCTATATCATCAACACCTGCACTGTCACCGCCGTCAGTGATAAAAAGTGCCGCAACATCATCCGCCGTGCCCGCAAGAGCGCGCCGGAGGCCGTGGTAGCGGTGTGCGGCTGCTACGCTCAGACTGACCCAGAAGCCGTCCGTGCCCTGGGGGTGGACCTGGTGTCCGGCTCGGCGGGGCGGATGGCTTTTCTGGACCAGCTGGAGAAACTGCTCCACGCCAAAGGGGGACAAGTGATAACCGTTGACAATGCCATGTTCCGTCGGGACTTTGAGCGCCTCCCCGCCGGAGGGGCCGCGGGCCGAACCCGCGCCATGCTCAAGGTGGAGGACGGCTGCGTCAATTTCTGCACCTACTGCATCATCCCCTATGCTCGGGGTCCAGTGCGGTCCCTGCCGCTGGAGGAGGCGGTGGAGCAGGCTCAAAAGCTGGCGGCTGAGGGCTACCGGGAAGTGGTGCTCACCGGAATTGAAATTTCCTCCTGGGGGCAGGATTTGAAAAACGGACAGTCCCTCATCGGCCTGATCGAGTCCGTCTGCGCCGCCGCGCCGGATCTGCGGGTGCGGCTTGGCTCCCTGGAACCCCGGACCGTCACCGGGGAGTTTTGCCGCCGGGCCGCCACCCTGCCCAATCTGTGCCCCCACTTCCACCTGTCCCTCCAGTCCGGCTGTGACGCCACGCTGGCCCGAATGAACCGGAAATATGATTCCGTCCGGTATTATAAATCCATCCAATTACTAAGAGAATATTTCTCCGACCCCGGCGTCACCACCGACCTCATCACCGGATTTCCCGGGGAAACCGAGGAGGAGTTCCGCCAGACATTGGTCTTCATTGAGAAATGCGGCTTCACCGCCATGCACGTGTTCCCCTACTCCCGCCGCCCCGGCACGCCTGCCGACGCCATGCCCGGACAGGTCCCCAAAGAGGAAAAAGAGGCCCGCGCCCGCCGGGCCATTGCCCTGGCAGACGAGTTAGAGGCCAAATGGCTGGACAGCCAGATTGGCCGCACCCTCCCGGTGCTGTTCGAGGAGGAAAAGGACGGCCTCTGGCAGGGCCATACCCCCAATTACGCCCTGGTCCGGGCGCAAGGGGAGGACCTTCACAACCGGCTTTTGGACGTTCATATCACCGGTATGGAGGCCGGAGCCCTGCTGGGCGCCATTTCAGAAGAACCGGGGTAATCCTTGCGCCCCTGCCCGAACTGTGGTAAAATAAGGGGACTTCACAAAAGAGAGGTGAAACCATGCGCCTTTTTTTGGCCGTAGACGTGGCCTCTGATCTGGATATTGAGGCGGCGGCTGACAACCTGAAAAACAGCCTGGCCCAAATCACCACCAACAAAATATTTGAGGCGGTCATCGTGGCCGCTGCCGGCCTGCTGGTGGTCAAGCTGCTGCTCAAGCTGCTGGACCGGGCCTTGTACCGCTCCCAGCTGGACGGGACGCTGAAAAAGCTGCTGCACTCCTTGCTCAAGGGCGCGCTGCTGTTCGTGACCGTCATCGTGGTGCTGGAGCGCCTGGGCATCGAGGTCACATCGCTGGTGGCGGTGCTGTCCGTCATCGGCCTGGCCTTCTCTCTGGCTTTGCAGAATTTTCTGTCCAACGTGGCGGGCGGGATGCAGCTATTGGCCTCCCGGCCCTTCAAGGTGGGGGACTTCGTGGAGGCCGGGGGCTGTTCGGGCGCCGTCACCGAGGTGGGGATGTTCTATACCCGGCTGGCCACCTATGAAAACAAGCTCATCCAGATTCCCAACAGCGCCATCGTATCCGCCAACATCATCAACCACTTCGCCCTGCCCACTCGGAGGGTGGATTTGTTCGTGTCCGCCTCCTACGACGCTCCCCTGGACCTGGTGATGGGCACTCTCTTGGGGCTGGCCCGCGCCCATGAGCTGGTGCTGGACGACCCTGCCCCCGCCACCCACGTCAAGGAGTACGGCGACAACGCCATCGAGTATGCCCTGCGGGTGTGGTGCGCCAGCGGCGATTACTGGACGGTGTACAACGACCTTATCGACAGCTTCAAGCCCGCCTTTGACAAGGCCGGAATCGCGATGACCTATCCCCACGTCAACGTGCATATGGTGGAAAAGTAAGCGGACACGCGGAAAATCAAGGAGGTAACTTTTATGAGATATCCCAATGCGGCGGCTGGTCTGCGGCTGATGTTCGTCGGCCAGATTTTGATGATCGTGGGCGTTCTGCTGGCCTGGGCGCCCTTCGTGGGCGTCTTGCTGATTGTGGCCGCCCCCATAGCGGAGCTGGCGGGCGTCTACAAGGCCGGGGACGATGACGAAAACTACCGCGGCGCCCTGGTGTTTATCGCCTTGGTGCTGGTGGTGAACTTTATCTCAGGCTTTTTTGCGGAGGGCTTCCTCCACTCCATTTTAGATGTGGCCTCTGAGGTCCTGGGCCTTATGGTGGTGTTCAGCGTGTGTAACACCACCTCCAACCTGCTCCGCTCCATTGGGCAGGAGGAGCTGTCCCGGCGGGGCGGCACGGTCATCCAGATTTACACCGCCTGTACCATCATCTCCATCGTGTGCGGAGTGCTGGCCTTCATCCCCATCATCAACATCGCCGCCGCGCTGGCGAACGGCATCTCCAGTCTGGCCGCGGTGGTGGGCTACGTGATGTATCTGCTGTTCCTCAACAGCAGCAGCAGGGTACTCTGATATGAAAAAAGGGAAATTCATCGTGCTGGAAGGCATCGACGGCTCCGGCAAAAGCAGCCAAATCGGCCCGCTGGTAAAGCGGCTGGAGGGCCTGGGCCTCCCCTGCCGCGCCGACCGGGAGCCCACCGGCGGCCCCGTGGGGTCGCTGATCCGGCAGATTTTTACGGGCCGGGTGACCGCCGACAACCGGGTCATCGCCGCCCTCTATGCTGCCGACCGCATCGACCACCTGGTCAACGAGGTGGACGGCCTGTGCGCCGCCATTGACCAGGGCGTCACCGTGGTGTCCGACCGTTACTATTTTTCCTCCTACGCCTATCACAGCGTGGACATGGACATGGAGTGGGTCATTCATGCCAACTCTGTCAGCGCGGGCCTGCTGAGGCCCGCCCTCACCGTGTTTCTGGACGTGCCGGTGGAGACCGCCCTGGACCGCATCCACAAAAACCGCCTTGTCGAGGAGATTTTTGACCAGGAGGACCGCTTGCGCAAGACCCGGGAGTTCTATTTCAAAGCCTTTGACCGTTTGAAGGACGTGGAGCGGGTGGCGGTCGTGGACGGCTCCGGCACGCTGGAGGAGGTGGCCGAACGGGTCTGGGCGGCGGTGTCGCCCTGCTTCCTGTGAAATCCAGCTTTTGAAACTTTCTGTCATTTCCCGGAAAACCCTTTTCATCCCTTTCAAATCGTGTTATAATCAAACAACTTGAAAAAATCTTTGATTCTTTTCAAGTGCCCAGGCCTCCAGCCTGGGCAGACCGCCCAAAGCGGCCTGTGTTTGGATTTCATAGTCAATATGGCGTGTTTTACCCGCAGGCGGGCAAAACACGCCCGAAAAACAGCAAAGCTGCTTTTCTAACTGTTTGACTATATGATAGAGAAAAACTTTTCACAAACTTGACATCATAATGGAGAGAGCGTTTTATGGATCTGTTTCTAACCGCCACAACTCAGCCTGTCCTGGCCATTCAGATTTCCACTATCCTCCTCATCGCCGGCGCGATTTGCGCTGTCATTGCCATCATCAGCCTTGTGATGAAAAAACGGCCCTCCAATGCCTTGGACAGCGCCGCTGAGGCGTCCGAGGGCATGGACTGCGCCGCCATTGCCGCCGCTATCCTGGCCGCGGTTGGCGGTAAAGGGAATATTTCGGGCGTGGATTGCTGCACCACCCGCCTGCGCCTGGAAATCCGGGACTACACCGCCGTCAACGAGAAGGCCGTCAAGGCCGCGGGCGCATCGGGCGTCTCCCTCAATAAAAACTCCTGTCAGATCACCTTCGGCCCCCACGCGCTGGCCCAGCCCGTGTGTGTCGAGCTGGAAAAGCTGCTGTAACCCCCATTCCGAGCCGTGGAAAGCTGGTCCTTCAACGAGCAGTTTGCCGTGGGCGGGCTGTGTGTCCGTCCACGGCTTTTTATTTTACGAAAGGGAGTTATCACATGGGATTTTTTGACGTATTCAAAAAGAACGAGGAACCCGCGGCCGAGCCCTCCTGGCCTCTGACTCTGGGCGCGGTGGCCAAGGGCGCCGCCGTCCTCATGGCGGACATCCCCGACCCGGTGTTCAGCCAGGGCATGGTGGGCTTTTGCTGTGGCATCGAGCCGGAGGACGGCAAGGTCTGCTCCCCTGTGGACGGCGTGGTCAGCCAGGTGCCGGACACCCTCCACGCCGTGGGCGTGGACAGCCAAGGAGTGGAGCTGCTGGTCCACTGCGGTGTGGACACCGTGGATATGAAGGGCAAGGGCTTCACCATGCTGGTGAAGGAGGGACAGAAGGTGAAGAAGGGCGACCACCTCATGACCATGGACCTGGAGGTCATCAAGGCGGCGGGGCGCCCCACCACCATCATCACCGCCGTCACCAATTCCGACGATTTCGCCGGGGTGGAGCAGGTGGCCACCGGCCCCGTCCAGGCGGGAGACGGCGTGTTGAAGGTGAGGAAAGAGTAATACTAAACTTCAATAAGCAACTTTCATGTGAGGAGAGTTTTAGGTATAATACTGGCAGGTGATGAAAATGGCAGCAGCAGAAAAGGTAGAAATTGAAGAGGCGAAGGCGAAAAACAAGGATAAAGAAGTCGAATATAGGCTCAAAGACCTCTCTATGCAAGCAGACGGAGCCAGTGCTAAGAAAATCAGCGAAGCAACAGGATAACATCCGGCATATGTCAGCATCCTGGTATCGAAATATATCCATGGGGGACTTGAAGCCGTAACGGGGAATCATTATGGCGGGAATCGGCGGTATATGAGTTTCGAGGAAGAACAGAGATTTCTCGCGCCGTACATTGAGAGGAGCGCCCAAGGCCAGTTGCTGGATACGCCCGAAATAGAGATCGCCTATGGAAGGCGGTAGGACGTCGCATAAGCAGCGGCCAGGTCTATCGAGTGCTGCGGCGGCATGGCTGGCGAAAAGCAATGCCGCGCAGCAAACATCCGAAGAAAGCCAGCGAGGAGTTCATAGCGTCCTCATTCACCACAAATGAGCAAGCCGCTATGTCGTATTAGGTGAAATCTCACATTCACCCTCTACAACATACATCTTTGTACAAACGGCTGCTGGCGGACAAATACCGCTTCCACTCGGCTGTGCTGTTCGTCACCTTATGGGCGGTCTGGTCTGCCAGCTCAGATACATATTGCAGTTTGTTTGCCATGAAATCCTCCTTCATTACAGAATAAAAGGGCACGGAGGGACGATCGCCTCCGTGTCATGCCTACGGATAACGTCCAGCGGATGAAATGTGCGGCGATCTGCTGGGGTGAATTTGTCAAGTATCTTCAAAACGTGTGGTTAGCTATTGACATACGCCAAGCTCATGCGTATAATATGTAACAGGAATTAACTTCCCTTAAAATAGTGTTCGCTTCCTGATATGCGGCTTATAAATGGTCAGGACTGCAAATAGTGTTCGCTTCCCGATAGGCGGCTTACAAATGTTCGGGATTAAAATGTTTATAACGCCCTGCCGAAAGGCAGGGCGTTACTTTTTTCGCATGATAGCAGAACCCGGCATTGATCCTCTGTGGATGATGCCGGGTTCTGTTGTAAACTTAGCCGATTAATTTCCGCGCTGCTTCTGGTTCATCCTGTCCAGCACCGCCCTCTGCGCAGGGGAGAGGATGCGGGGCGGCGACACCTTCAGCCACTTCTTGGGCAGCTCAAAGCTCAGCCCGCCCCAGCGGTTGGCGGCGGTCTGGCGCACTTGTCCCGGATGGGTCCGGCACAGGGCCAAACGCTGGTTTTTTAGCGCCACATTGTGGGTGTAGACACTGTGTCAGCGCCAGTGATAAAATGTAAAAAAACGCCGAGGAAAAAATGTAGTTTTGTGGCGAAGGAGGCGAAAAAAAGATAGACTCCCAATAGGGCAGAAAAGTGCCCAGGAAGGGAGTCGGAACATGAGAGGAGAAATCCAACCGGGGGAAATACTGCCCGGATTGCGCCGGACGCATGAAAAGAATCCATGCCGCACAGCGCAAGCGGAAACAGAGGGGTAAATGTCACGCTTTAGGATATTCCAAACCCCCGTAAATCAAGGCTTTTTTGACCGCCCTCAAAGGGTAGCCGATACATTTATCCTTTACCCCCACAAGAGCCGTTTTAAATGCGTAACAGAAGCCACAGAACAGACCAAAGGAGGAACGAATGGCAGACAACCGC
>CAJUQN010000007.1 GCA_910588625.1 uncultured Oscillospiraceae bacterium | reverse complement strand
CCCCAGCTGAATATTACCAATATCTCATGACTGGAAAGTATCCTCTCAGTGTCCCGCCACCCATATCCAACAGATAACTTTTCGCCCCCTTTTTATCGAAGACAAAAAATCTGCTTGTCCTTGATTTGGGGTACACTTCAAATCCCAACTAAGGAAGGAGGAACAGGGAGAGCCGGATGCTGCATACAAGCAAGCTGTGGCAGCTTGAGGCTGCGGAATATTTCCGTATTGGGGAGCATAAACTTCGAGATCTTCTTGACAGAAATCCTGACAAAAATTTATCTGTATGGAATGGAAATCGTCAGCTTATTCGCCGCAAAAGATTTGAAGAATACCTTAATGAGTGTGAATCCATTTGATGATGTGATTCTATTACTTGAAATCCAATGAAGGGCATGGTATAATACTCAAGCCCTGCCATACCCTTTTCTGAAAGGGGTATCCATGTCAGAAAAGAGACGAGGTAGCAAAGGCCGTCTCCTCAGAACAGGGGAGAGCCAGCGTGCCGACGGAAAATATGAGTACAAGTATGTGGATGCGAAAGGGGTGCGAAGGAGCCTATATAGCTGGAGATTAGTTTCAAGTGACAAATTGCCGCCGAAGAAGCGTTCCTGTGAAGTTCTCAGGGATATGGAGGCAAAGGTGCTCCGTGATACGCAAGATGGTATCAACTCATTTGCCGCTGCCAGGATGACGCTCAATGATTTTTGGGAAGCTATATCGCAACCAAGTATGAGTTCAAGGCATCTACCCGAATAAATTATAAATATATGTACACAAAATACATCAAAGAAAATATTGGAATGCGGGATATTTCCAGGATCAGGTACAGCGACATAAGGAAATTCTATGGCGAGTTTCTGAAACACGGATTTAAGCCAAACAGCGTCGAAATCATCCAGACAATTTTGCATCCGGTGTTTAATGTGGCGGTCAAGGACGGTTACATTCGTATCAACCCTACCGATGGGGCGATCGCTGAAATCAAGAAGAGCCATGAATGGGAGAAGCCCAAGCGTAACGCACTGACAGTTCCTGAGCAGGAGGCATTCGTTGATTTTGTGGCACGGTCTCCAACTTACCACCACTGGTCTAACTTGTTTACCGAGTTGCTTGTTACTGGAATGAGGATAGGTAAGTGCCTTGGTCTTCGGTGGGAAGACTGCGATTTCAAAGGTAAAATTATTAATGTAAACCACAATCCTATTCATCGAGTCACGGAAGCCGGGAATATGGAGGTCCACATCGCAACCCCGAAGACGAAAGCAGGTATTCGCATTATTCCGATGTTTGATGATGTAAAGCGGGCCTTGTTAGACGAGAGACTGAAACAAATGGAGCATGGCTTTACACGATCCGAGATAGATGGCTATTCCGGCGTTGTCGTCCAAAATCGTTTTCAGGAGGTTATCATTCCACATCTAGTTAATCGGGCCATCTGGCGCATCATCTGGGACCATAACATTGAGGTAGGAGAAACTGAAGGGGTGTGGTTACCTCATTTCTCCGTCCACAACCTACGGCACACTTTTTGCACAAGGCTTTGTGAAAACGAGCCGAATATCAAGATTATCCAGGAAATCATGGGGCATCGGAATATTGAAACTACAATGGACGTGTATAACGAGTCCACAAAAGAGAAGAAGATGGAATCGTTTGCCAACCTGGAGGGCAAAATCAAAATCAGCTGAGTTTTACGACAGATTTTACGACAAATCACCGAAT
Organism: uncultured Oscillospiraceae bacterium; assembly: GCA_910588625.1. Lineage (GTDB taxonomy): Bacteria > Bacillota > Clostridia > Oscillospirales > Oscillospiraceae > Enterenecus. The sequence goes on along the minus strand of CAJUQN010000007.1, from coordinate 64,216 downwards.
ACACTGTATAACGCTAAGTAACAATACGATGAGAAAGTTGAGAGAAATTGTATAAATTGGTACGATTTTATAACTTATATAACGGTATGCGGAGTGGAGAAACAATTCCCCACCATGAAGCCGCTGGATTAAGACTCAGAAAGCATACCGGCAGATGCCGGTATGCTTTTGCGCATTGAAAAGAGGGAGTGCATGGAGCGGGAAGTCATCACTAGCAGGGCAAACCCCCTGCTGGCGCGGGTGCGGAGGTTGAATAGCCGCCGTGCCTTCCGCAGAGAGGAGGGAGCCTTTGCCGCTGAGGGTCCCAAGCTGCTGGCGGAGGCTCTGCGCTGGGGCGGTGAGTTGGAGACCGTCATCTGTGCGCCCGGCGTAGAGCTGCCTGGTTTGCCTTCTCAGGTGCGGATGGTGGAGGTGTGTGACAGTCTGCTTGCCTCCATCGCGGATACAGAAAATCCTCAAGGCATTGTTTTTATCTGCAAAGGAAAGAGCTTGGAGTTCCCGGAGCAATTAGGGGGACAGCGTTATCTGGTGCTTGATGGGGTTCAGGACCCTGGCAATGTGGGTACCATCTGGCGCACCGCCGACGCCTTTGGGGCGGACGGGTTGATTTTGTGCAATGGCTGCGCCGACCCGTGGAGTCCTAAAACAGTACGTTCCACCATGGGGGCTTTGTTTCGCCTACCAGCGTATGAGAGCACTTTGGACATGGCGGCGGAAAAGTTGAGGCAGGTAGAACTCCCTTTGTATGCAACTGCTTTGCGAGAGGACACCGAGGATGTGCGGTCCGTCGAGCTTGAAAAAGTGGCGGTGGTCATCGGTAGTGAGGGCCGGGGGGTGTCCCAGCAGGCTTTGGAGCTTTGCCAAAAGACGCTCAAAATTCCCATGCGGGCCCGGTGCGAGTCGTTGAATGCGGCGATGGCAGCGGCTGTTGTGCTGTGGGAGATGGCACGGAACGATTGAACGAGAGAGAAGGCTGGGAGGAGGTCGGCTATGTCGAATCTAAAATATTGGATTTGGCTCAGTTTACGCAAAGGGCTGGCAGGAGAGAATGCGGAGCGGGTGTTGGAGCACTTCGGTACACCGGAGTTGGTCCATGCTGCCGATGAGAAGGCGTATCAGATGGTGGGCGGTCTGTCGGATGCCACCATCCGCTCACTGATGAACAAGTCTCTGGACCAGGCCGATGTGGTGCTGGGAGATTGTGAGCGGTTCGGCATCCAGTTGGTCACCCGTCAGGATGCTACCTATCCGGCGCTGCTCAAAAGCATCCATCAGCCGCCACTGGTCCTGTATTGGAAGGGAAAGCAGATTGCCTTTGATTCTCAGGTGACCATTGGCATGGTGGGTTCTAGGCAGGCCACGCCCTACGGCGTCCAGGTGGCTGCAAAGCTGGCCGCTGAGTTGACTCGGAAAGGAGCGCTCGTTGTAACCGGTATGGCCCAAGGCATCGACGCGGCCTGTGTGAGAGGCGCTTTGAAGGTAGGTGGGCCGGTGGTATCGGTGCTGGCGGGCGGCATCGACCGGGTATATCCCCGGTATCATCAGGACCTTTATGAAGATGTGGCGACGGTAGGTGCGCTAATCTCTGAATATCCACCGGGGACAGATCACAAGGGTGACCATTTCCCTGTGCGCAACCGTATCATCAGTGGGCTGTCCGTGGGCGTCATTGCGGTGGAAAGCGCGCGGGCCAGCGGGACTTTGCTGACCGTGAATCATGCAATTGAGCAGGACCGGGAGGTGTATGCCGTCCCCGGACCTATTGATGCGCCTCAAAGCGAGGGCACCAACCGCCTGATTCAGGAGGGGGCGGCAAGGCTTATCCTGGAAGCGGACGATGTGCTGCGGGATTTTACGGAAAGATTTCCGGGCAAGCTGCGGCTGGGTCGTGATGCGGCCTTACCGCCGGAGGTGGAGGCCCAGCGTCTGGAGGGAACCGCCGGTGTTCCACCGCACAGTGACTCACGCAAAAGAAAAGAAAAGCCCGCAAAGGAAGATAAAGATGATATGGTATATCTCCGCTGGGCAGACTGTAAAGATAAGCTGACGGACGACCAGCGCTCAGTGCTGCTGGCTATGGATGGGGGGACTATCCAGGCGGATGACCTGGTGGAGCGCACCCAAATCCCCACCCGGCGTGTGCTGTCCGCCCTGACTGTGTTACAGATTCAGGGATATGTGGTCGAGGAGAGCGGAAAACGGTTTCGCGCTGCCGTCAAATTGAAAATGGAGTAGTTGAGGAACATGGCAAATACGAGTTTGGTCATCGTGGAGTCGCCTGCCAAGGCGAAAACCATCGGGAAATATCTGGGCCCCGGCTTTGAGGTGAAGGCCTCCATGGGTCACATCCGAGATCTGCCTAAAAGCAAGCTGGGCGTGGATGTGGGCACCTTCGAGCCTGACTATGAGAATATTAAAGACAAGGCGGAGGTCATCAAGGACCTGCGCAAATCCGCCAAGGCCAGTGATAGAATTTATCTGGCCACTGACCCTGACCGGGAAGGAGAGGCCATCTCCTGGCACCTCCAGAGTGTCCTGGGCGTACCCAAGGAAAAGACCTGTCGGGTGACCTTCAACGAAATCACCCAGAAGGTGGTCCGAGAGTCCATTGCCAAGCCTCGGGACATTGACCAGGACCTGGTGGATGCCCAGCAGGCCCGGCGGGTGTTGGACCGAATCGTGGGCTATCAGCTCTCGCCGCTGCTGTGGAAGAAGATCCGTCGTGGTCTGTCTGCTGGACGGGTGCAGTCTGTAGCCACCCGGTTGGCCGTGGAGCGGGAGGAGGAAATCCGTGCCTTTACGCCCCAGGAGTATTGGTCTATTACTGCGGACTTGTCCCGCATCACTCCCAACCTAGGGGGCTTTAAGGCCGAGTTCTATGGGAAAGAGAAGCGGATGGAGCTGAACAGCAAGGAGCAGGTTGATGATATTGTAAGCACAGTTAAGGAATCTACCTTCACAGTGAAAGGCGTGAAGCGGCAGGATAAAAACCGCTCGCCAGCCCCTCCGTTTACTACTTCGACCCTCCAGCAGGAGGCGTCTCGTAAACTGAATATGATTCCCCGGCGCACCATGTCCATCGCGCAGCAGCTCTATGAGGGCATTGACGTCCAAGGTGTGGGCACTGTAGGCTTGATCACTTATATGCGTACTGACTCCCTGCGGCTGTCTGAGGAGGCGCTTGCGGCAGCCAAGACCTTTATCCAAAGTCGTTACGGCAAGCAGTATTACCCGGAAAAGACTCGGCGGTTCAAGGCTAAGGGCAACGCGCAGGATGCCCACGAAGCGATTCGGCCCTCCGATGTGAATCTGACCCCGGAGGATTTGAAAAAGAGTCTTACCGCAGACCAGTACCGCCTTTACAAATTGATTTGGAGCCGTTTCCTAGCCTGCCAGATGGCGGGAGCGGTGTACGATAGCGTGACCATCGAGACAGAAGCCGCGGGTTATCGGTTCCGTGCCAGCCATTCGTCTGTGAAGTTTAATGGCTTCACAGCGGTTTATGAGGAGAGCAAGGACGAGGATGAAGACGTACCCCAATCCCCACTACCCGATTTGAAAGAGGGGGAGGCCCTCAAGCTTAATGATCTGACTCCAGCCCAGCATTTCACCCAGCCCCCGGCTCGGTTTACCGAGGCAACCCTTATAAAGGCGCTGGAGGAAAAAGGCGTAGGACGCCCGTCCACCTATGCGCCCACCATTTCCACCATTACCGACCGGCAATATGTGGTGAAGGAGGGCAAATATCTTCGTCCCACGCCGCTGGGCGAGGTGGTGACGGGTCTGATGAAGGAGAAATTCCCTGACATTGTGGACACCGATTTTACAGCCCAGATGGAGAGCAAGCTGGACAAGGTGGAGGCTGGTGAGGCCGCCTGGAAGCAGGTGTTGGGAGAATTCTACACCGGGTTCGACGCAGAGCTAAAAAAGGCGGAGTCCGAGTTGGATGGGGAGCGCATTAAGGTGCCTGATGAGGAATCCGACGAGGTATGTGACCTATGCGGTCGGAAAATGGTGGTCAAAATGGGGCGGTTTGGCCGGTTTTTGGCTTGTCCCGGTTGGCCGGAGTGCACCTTTACCAAGCCGCTGGTGGTGGAGATGCCTGGTCGGTGTCCCAAGTGTGGGGGTCGTCTTGTAAAACGCACTGGCGTAAGCAAAAAGAACAATAAACAGTACACCTATTACTGCTGTGAGTATTTGAACAGCAAGGTAGAGGAGAAACGCTGCGATTTTATGACGTGGGACGTACCGGTCAAGGACAACTGTCCCATCTGCGGCTGGACCATGTTCAAGCTGTCTGGACGGGGATTCAAACGGCCGTTCTGCATCAATCCGGACTGCTCCAACTTCACCCCTGAGGATAAGCGGGGCGGGTACAAGAAAAAGACGGAGGATGCCACCGGCGGAGAGCGCAGCAAGTCAGCTGAGGAGAATCTCGCCGCAAAAAAATCTACGGTGAAAAAGAGCGCTACGAAAAGGGCTGCCTCCACTACCAAAAATGCTGCCGCAAAGAAGACTACGACGGTTAAGAAAACGACTGCGCCCAAGAAAACAACAGTAAAAAAGACCACAAAGAAAGTGGCGGAGTGAGTCAAAGGATCATGAATATGAATGCGACTGTTATCGGCGCGGGCTTGGCCGGGTGCGAGGCTGCTTGGCAGCTGGCTCAGCGGGGTGCGTCCGTTACGCTGATGGAGATGAAGCCCCAGAAAATGACCCCAGCCCATCACAGCCTCGGTTTTGCGGAGCTGGTGTGCTCCAACTCCTTGCGCTCTGATCAGCTGGAGAACGCGGTGGGGCTGTTGAAGGAGGAGCTGCGCCGGTGCGGGTCCCTGGTCCTTTGCTGTGCCGACCAGACCCGCGTGGAGGCGGGCGGCGCTTTGGCCGTAGACCGGGAGGGGTTCTCCAAAGCTGTCACCAGTGCCATTCGGAACCATCCGAATATCACGGTGGTGGAGGGTGAAGTGACCGCCATCCCAGACGGGGAGGTGGTGATAGCCTCCGGTCCGCTGACCTCAAATGCCTTGTCTCAGGCTATCGCTGGGCTGTTTCCTGAGAACAGCTACCTGAACTTTTTCGATGCGGCGGCTCCCATTGTCACCTTCGAGAGCGTTGATATGGACCATGCTTGGTTTGCCTCCCGCTACGACAAGGGAACGGCGGATTACATCAACTGCGCCCTGTCGAAGGAGGAATACTTGGCCTTATGGAAAGAACTATGCGCCGCTGAGGAGGCGGATGTCCACGGCTTCGAGGACAAGCGGGTGTTTGAGGGCTGTATGCCGGTGGAGGTCATGGCCCGGCGGGGCGTGCAGACTCTTTCCTTTGGTCCGTTGAAGCCCAAGGGCCTACCCGACCCGAAAACCGGACGGGAGCCCTATGCCGTGGTCCAGCTCCGCCGGGACAACGCCCAGGGAACGCTGTACAATCTTGTGGGCTTCCAGACCCATTTGAAATGGGGCGAACAGAAACGGGTATTCTCCATGATCCCCGCGCTGAGAAATGCGGAATATGTACGCTATGGCGTTATGCACCGCAACACTTATTTGGATTCTCCCCGTCTGTTGGACCGTTATTACCGGGTGCGGGGGAACGAGCGCATATCCTTTGCCGGACAGATCACTGGGGTGGAGGGCTATGTGGAATCTACTGCTTCCGGCTTTTTGACGGGAGTGGAGCTGGCCCGACGCCTACGAGGGCAGGAGCCGCTGGACTTTCCCAGGGAGACGGCTATCGGTGCGCTGGCGCAGTATGTCAGCAACGAGGGTGTCACCGATTTCCAGCCTATGAACATTAATTTCGGTATTATGCCGCCGCTAGACCATAAGGTAAAGGGTAAGCGGAACAAAAACGCGGAGCTGTCCCAGCGTTCGCTGGCGCTGATTGACGCGCTGAAAGAGAGATTATAAAGGAGGCCGAGCTATGCGTATCATTGTGGACGCTATGGGCGGCGACAACGCCCCGCAGGCTCCGGTGCAGGGAGCGCTGGAGGCGATCAAAGAGTATGGCGTAGAAGTGGTCCTGGTGGGCCGTGGCGAGGAGATTTTGGAGGCTCTGAAAAAAGAGGGCATGGGCGAGCTGCCCCAGAGCCTGTCCATCACCCACGCCGACCAGGTGGTGGAGATGTGCGACAACCCCGCCACCGCATTTAAAGAGAAAAAGGACTCCTCCCTCACCGTGGGTTTGAACCTGGTCAAGAATGGGGAAGGGGACGCCTTTGTGTCCGCCGGGTCCACGGGGGCACTGCTGTCCGGGGCCACGTTGCTGGTGAAACGCATCAAGGGCATCCGCCGAGCAGCTATGGCGCCCGTAGTGCCTACGGGTGGTGGCGGGGCTGTGCTAGTGGACTGCGGCGCCACTGCGGAGGGTACTCCGGAATTCTTGCTCCAGTTTGCTTTTATGGGAAGCTACTATGCGGAGCGGGTACTAGGCCGGCCCGAGCCCAAGGTCGGGCTGTTGAACATCGGAACGGAGCCCACTAAGGGCACCGACCTTCAGCGGGAGACCTATCGGCTGCTGCAAAAGGCCAAGGAAGGGGGCCGCATCAACTTTGTGGGCAATGTGGAGGCCCGAGAGGCGGTGGAGGGCGCCGTGGACGTGATCGTGGCAGACGGCTACTCCGGTAATATCTTCCTTAAGGCGGTGGAGGGTGCGGGGCTGTTCTTGACCAGAGAGCTGAAAAAGATGTTCCTGAGCAGCTTGAAAACCAAAATCGCCGCCCTGCTGATGAAAGACAGTATGCGGGAATTCAAGAAGCTGCTGGACTCCAACGAGGTGGGAGGTACGGCCTTGGTGGGTATCTCCAAGCCAGTCATCAAGGCTCACGGGTCCTCCAACGGCTACGCCATGAAGAATGCCATACGTCAAGCGGTGGAGTTCGGCCGTTCAGGCTTTATCGAGGACATCATGGAGAACGTGGAGTATATGCGATTGCCGGTCCGTTCTGCCACAGGTGACGGGAGCGAGGGGTAACATCAGAAAAAAATTGTCAAAAATGCTATTGACAGTGGGCGCTAAAGTCCCTATTATGATGTTGATGAAAGCAACATAAAAGGAGCTGCTCGAATATGTTTGAGAAACTGTGTAAGCTGATTGCCGAGCAATTCGGCGTGGAGTCCGACGCGATTACCAAGGATACCGCTTTTGTGGATGACCTGGGTGCGGATTCTGTGGACCTGATGGACTTGTCCATGGCGCTAGAGGAGGAGTTCGGCATGGAGGAGATGGACAGTGAGGACATCGAGTCCATTGTCACGGTGGGCGACCTGTACAAATACATGCAGGAGCACCTGGATATCTGAGCTTGCGAGTTACGGCAAAAAGTCCCGCCAAGGCGGGGCTTTTTCCGTGGTGGAGGGTTTTATGAACGAACTGGAAGAAAAGCTAGGCTACCACTTTCGGGACCGGGGGCTGCTGGAGCACGCCATGACCCATAGTTCCTATGCCAATGAGCATCGGACCACGGGGTTGACTAGTAACGAGCGGCTGGAGTTTTTGGGCGACTCCGTGCTGGGGGTTGTGGTGGCGGATTACCTGTTCCAAAAGCACCCGGATATGCCGGAAGGAGAGCTGACTCGGACCCGAGCCGCTTTGGTGTGCGAGGGCAGCCTGCACGAGGTGGCCCAGAGCCTGGGGCTGGGCCGATATCTCCGCTTGGGCAAGGGGGAGGACGCTGGGGGAGGCCGGAAGCGGCCTTCCATTTTAGCGGATGCCACCGAGGCCATGCTGGCCGCCGTCTATCTGGACGGGGGTATGGAGGCGGTGCGGCCCATCATCCGGGCGCTGATCCTGGACAAGGAGCGGGAGAAGGCCGCTGACCGGGACTACAAGACCGCTCTCCAAGAGCTGGTGCAGCGCACGCCGGGGGCGGCGGTGAGCTACCGCCTGGTGCGGGAGAGCGGCCCGGACCACTGCCGCAGCTTTGAGATGGAGGCGTCAGTAGACGGTAGGGTGATCGGCACAGGCGCGGGCCGCACCAAAAAGGAAGCGGAGCAGATGGCGGCAAAGGCCGCGCTGGAAAGGCTGAATGGGTGAGGGATAAATTGGGATTTACGGGATAATTTCTGAATTGGCGCGGGGAAAGCCTATCGTGCCTGGACAAAAATACGGGTTTATACAGGCGGCTCCAGCCCCTCATACTCTCAGACAAAAAGTCCGCTGCTGATATTTTTGATAGTGCTCCTGATCCTGGTAGGCATCATTGATATAATTCTATGGGGTGTCGTAGGCTTGTGCTTTTTAAGGACTCCTCTTTAAAGTTGCATTTTTATCGCTTATAAGCCAACGACGCACCCTTGTTTTTTAAGAAAAAATTTGCTATAATATCCCTATTATGGAAGGGAGGGGAGCCATGGAAGCCCCCATCTACCACCTGGACAAGGTGGTGAAAGCCAAGCAGGAGGACATGGAGGACTTCGACGGCCCCCTGGACCTGATCCTGCACCTGTTGAGCAAAAACAAAATTGAGATACGCGACATCCAGATTTCCGACCTGCTGGACCAATATCTGGCCTGGATGGCCCAGCGGGAGGAGCTGAATTTGGAGGTGGCCAGCGAGTTTGTCACCATGGCGGCCCACCTGGTGTACATCAAGACCCGGATGCTGCTGTCCATCGACGACGATGTGGCTCTAAGCGAGATGGAAGAGCTGATGGCCGCTCTGGAGGAGCACAAAAGCCAGGAAGCCTATGTGAAAATTAAGGACGTTACGGAGCAGCTGAATGGGCGCTATGAATTTGGCCGGGATTACCTTCCCAAGCAGCCCGAGCCGGTGAAGGCGGAGACGGCCTATTGTTATGTCCACGACAAAGCGGATATTTTATCCGCCATGCGCTCGGTGCTGACCCGGACGGACAGTAAGCTGCCCCCGCCTGTGACGGCTTTTGAGGGCATCGTAGGCCGGGAGCCCTACCCGGTAGCAGACAAGGCCCGGTCGATTTTGGATAGGCTTATCCAGTTCGGTGTGGCCCGGTTCAAGGCGCTGTTCAAAACCAGCCGGAGCCGTTCCGAGGTGGTGGCCACATTTCTGGCGATCTTAGAGCTGTGCAAGGCCAACTGTATCCACTTAGCTGGGACGGCTGAGGACTGCACCGTTACCAGTATGGTGGACGATGATCCGGGAGATGTGGATGTGACAGTTGAGAGCTACTAAAACGAGAGGAGGATGTCCAAATGGAATTAAAAGAGCTGGAAAGCGCCATTGAGGGCATCCTTTTTGCCGCAGGGGACCCCATGAGTGTGGAACGTCTTTGCCTGACCCTGGGGCAGGACAGGGAGACGGTGGACAGCGTGTGCCAGCGTATGGCGGATTCTTATAGCTATGACCGCAGGGGGATTCGGCTGGTGCATCTGGAAAACAGCTGGCAGATGTGCTCCGCGCCGGAGCAGGCGCCCTATATCCGCAAGGCGCTGGAGAGCCGCAAGCCCGCCAAGCTGTCTCAGCCCGCCCTTGAGGTGCTGGCCATTATCGCCTATTTCCAACCGGTGACCAGGGCCTACATCGAGCAGATTCGTGGGGTAGACAGCTCCTACACCGTGGGGCTTCTTCTGGAGCGGGAGCTCATTCGGGAGGCGGGGCGTTTGGCAGTGCCGGGGCGGCCCATGCAGTTTCGGACCACCAAAAACTTCCTGCGCTCCTTTGGACTGGCCTCTCTGGACGATTTGCCGGACTTGGCCTCTGCCAGTCAGGAGGATATGCAGCTGACCATGGAGATGGAATCCGCGTTGCGCCGCTTGCAGGAGGCGGAGACAGGGGAAAAAGGCGACACAATAGGGGAGGAGAGTACATGACCTTTTTGAAGGTGCTGCTCATCATCCTGCTGGCGCTGTGGCTCATCTCCCTGATTCGGATTGGCGGTCGGGTGCAATATGGTCAGGCCGGATTGTGCGCCATCGCTTTGGCGGGGCCGTTCAAAATCCAAATTCTCCCCATGAAACCAAAGAAAGAAAAAAAGCCCAAAACGGGGAAGAGGCCAAAGAAGGAAAAACCGCTAAAGGAGAAAAAGCCCGCTTCGGAGGGCCAGCCCGGTACTTTAACCAGGGTAAAGCAGCTGCTGCCGGTGATCGCACAATTCTGCGGCGCGTTGAAACGGAAAATCCGCATTGACAACCTGGAATTGCAGCTGATCTGGGGCGGCAGCGACCCCGCCGTAATTGCTTTGGGTTACGGACAAGCTAACGCGGTGCTTGGTATGCTTTGGCCGGTTTTTGACCATAATTTCAAGGTAAAGCGACACGCCTTCCAAATCGACATGGATTACGGCGCGTCCCGGCCGACGGTAGAGATTCAGGCGGCGGTTACCCTGACTGTGGGACAGATCATGATATTGGGCTTGCGCTACAGTGTGAAGATGTTGACAACGTGGATCAAGAGCGGGAAGCCCGCCGGAAAAAGACAGGAGGCAGTGAAGTCATGAGTGAAAACAACCATCCCATCAACGAAGTGCTCCAAACCACCATGAATAAAATTCGGGAAATGGTGGACGCCAACACAGTGGTGGGCCAGTCCATCACCACCCAGGACGGAGTGACGCTGATCCCGGTGTCTCGGCTGTCCTTCGGCTTTGCCACCGGCGGCTCCGACTTCGGAAAGACTCAAAACGTGGCCAAGAATTTCGGTGGTGGCGCCGGGGCTGGCGTCAACGTCATCCCCGTGGCCTTTCTGGTGGTAAAGGACGGCTCCGTCCGTCTGTTACCCGTAGCGCCGCCGCCGGGGGACACCGTCAGCCGGGTAGTGGACTTGGTGCCCGAGATGTTTGAGCGGGTCACCGGCTATATTGACAAAAAGGCTGCTGAGGATAATCCGGCTGAATAAGGTCATACTACTCCCATCTGAGCATTCGGATGGGAGTGACCTTTTGTGAAAAAATGGACCTTTGCCTTGGCCGTTTTGATGGCTTTGGTGTTGATATGCCCACCAGCCCAGGCCGTAAGCACCAATGCGTCCAGCGCCATCCTCATGGACGCTGAGAGTGGGCGGGTGCTCTATGAGCAGAACAGCCGCCAGCCCCGGCTGATTGCCAGCATTACTAAGCTGATGACCGCTCTGGTGGCGGTGGAGCGGGCGGAGGATTTGGATGAGGTAGTCTCCATAAAAGGGGAGTGGCTGGGCAGCGAGGGATCCTCTATCTATCTCAAGGCAGGGGAGGAGATCACCCTGCGGGGTCTGCTGTACGGCCTTCTGCTCCAGTCGGGTAATGACGCCGCCATGGCCATTGCTTGCCACACAGCAGGGAGTGAGGCGGAGTTTGTTGCCCTGATGAATCAGCGGGCGCTGGAGCTGGGCATGAAGGACAGTTCTTTTGCCAACCCCAGCGGGCTAAATAACGAGAAGCATTATTCCAGCGCTTACGACATGGCGCTGGCGGCCCAGGCATGCCTTGAAAATGAGACGGTGGCGGAAATCTGCGCTACCCGGTCCATCACCATTGGGACTCGAACCTTTGTGAACCACAATAAGCTGCTCTACCGGTATGAGGGCTGTGTGGGGATGAAGACCGGCTTTACGGAAAAGGCCGGGCGCACGCTAGTTTCCGCCGCTACGCGGGAGGGACAGACGCTGATTTGTGTCACTCTCAACGACGGGGACGACTGGAACGACCATATGAAGTTGCTGGATTACGGCTTTCAAACCTACCCTAGGCAGGCGCTGTGCAGGCAGGGGGAGGTGTTCGGTTCGGTAGCGGTGCAAGGCAGTCTAATCCCCACAATGGCGGCAGTGACTGAGGAGGAAGTGGGATACCCGCTGAAGGATGGGGAGGGGCTGACCATGGATGTAGCGTTGACAAGCTGCATTCAAGCACCTGTTGAGGCAGGGCAGCCGCTGGGTGAGGCAGTTTGGAAGGAAAATGATGAAGTCGTGGTCCGTGTCCCCCTTGTGGCACAAAGCGGGACAGGGCTGGATGTACGGGAGCCCATGGCCTTTTGGGGACGGATCAAGGCTCTGTTGAGAGGCACGGCGTAATTACAAAAGAGAGGAGCGGCGGCAGTGGAGGAACGGCTACAAAAACTGCTGTCAGCGGCGGGGGTGTGCTCCCGCCGCCGGGCAGAGGCGTACATTTTAGCCGGACGGGTGACTGTGAATGGCCAGCGGGCTGGGCTTGGGGACAAGGCGGACCCTGCTCAGGATCGGGTAGAGGTGGACGGCGTCCCCTTGGTCACTCCGGCGGGCCATACTTACATCATGTTGAACAAACCTCGGGGGTATGTCACCACACTGTCCGACGAAAAGGGGCGGAAAACTGCGGTCCAGCTGGTGGCAAACTGCCACGCCCGTGTGTGGCCTGTGGGCCGGCTGGATATGGACTCGGAGGGGTTGCTTTTGCTTACCGACGATGGAAATTTGACCCATCGGCTGACCCACCCCTCCCACGAGATAGAAAAGGAGTACTGGGTTTGGGTACAAGGCGATGTGGACCGGGCACTGCCGATCCTGTCCGCTCCGGTGCGGGATAGCGGGGATACGCTCACCGCCGACCGGGTAGAGCGGACTGGGACAAACACCCTCACCATAGCCATCCATCAGGGGAAAAACCGTCAGGTGCGCCGTATGTGCGCAGCCGCCGGATTAAAAGTGGAGCGACTCCAGCGGGTACGGGAGGGAGAGGTTCGTTTGGGCAGCTTGAAGCTGGGGAAATGGCGCACGCTCACGGCGGCAGAGCTGGCATCCTTGCAGGATTGAGCAGGAAAACTTTCAAAACCCCTTGCATTTTCCAGCACAAAACGGTATGATACATCTGTTGGGCTTTCCATTGCTCAACCTTTGAGAGGATAGAAAGAGAGTAGGGTTGCTGTGTTATGAGCCGTGACATTTTGACTATCATTCAGAGCAGAATGAGCACTTTTTCCAAAGGGCAGAAGCTGATTGGTCGTTATATTCTGGACAATTACGACAAAGCTGCCTTCATGACGGCGGCACGTCTGGGCCAGGCGGTGCAGATCAGCGAGTCCACCGTGGTCCGTTTTGCCGCAGAGCTGGGTTATGACGGCTATCCCGCCATGCAAAAGGCCATGCAGGAGATGATACGGGGCAAGCTGACTACCGTACAGCGCATCGAGGTGTCTTATGACCGGCTGGGCTCCCAGGATGTGCTGGATAAGGTGGTACAGTCGGACATCGAAAAGCTACGCATGACGCTGAATGAGCTGAACCGGGAGGATTTTTCCGCGGCGGTGAATGCCATTGTGGGTGCCCGCAGGATCTATATCCTGGGGGTGCGCTCCTCAGCGGCGCTGTCCGATTTCCTCGCCTTTTATTTCAAGCTGATTTTTGACAATGTCAGCCAGGTGCAGACTAGCTTGGCTAGTGAAATGTTTGAGCAAATGCTTCGGGTAGGGGAGGGTGATGTAGTTATCGGCATCAGTTTCCCCCGATATTCCACCCGTTCCGTGCGGGCCATGGAGTTTGCCCGAGATCAGGGAGCAACAGTGATCGCTGTTACAGATAGCGAAATGTCGCCGCTGTATGACACGGCCAATTACCGTCTGCTGGCTAAGAGCGACATGGTCTCCTTTGCCGATTCCCTGGTGGCGCCCCTGTCTATCATCAACGCATTGATCGTGGCAGTGGGGCGGAAAAAGGCGTCTGAGGTCACCGCTACCTTTGAGCGCTTGGAGAGCATTTGGGACGAGTATCAGGTATATGAAAAGGTGGAGTATGGGGACAAATAAAGTCATCGTTGCAGGAGGAGGCGCAGCGGGGATGATGGCTGCTATTACTGCGGCCCGGTCTGGAGCGGAGGTGTTGCTTTTGGAACCCAACGAGAAGGTGGGACGGAAGTTGTACATCACCGGGAAGGGCCGTTGTAACGTCACCAACAACTGCGTTGGGGAAACCTTAATGGCCTCGATTCCACGTAATGGAAAATTCCTTTACAGCGCTTTTAGCCGTTTCGGCCCAGCGGATACCATGGCCTTTTTTGAGGGGATGGGTGTCCGACTGAAAACAGAGCGGGGACACCGAGTATTTCCCTGTTCCGACAAGGCGGCGGACATTGTAGACGCACTGTTTTTTGAATTGCGCCGCCAGGGAGTGGAGTTGGTTCAGGATCGGATCACCGGTCTAACCATTGAGGATGGGAGGCTGAGCGGCGTCCAAGCAGAGCATGGTGGGGAGCTGAAAGACTGTAAGGCGCTTATCCTTGCCACTGGCGGCGCCTCCTATCCTCATACCGGCTCAACGGGAGACGGCTACCGTCTGGCTCAGTCGGCAGGTCATTCCATCATACCCATTCGTGGATCGCTGGTGCCGCTGGAGTCGGATGATTCCTGCTGTGCGAAACTTCAAGGGCTATCTTTACGAAATGTGGAGTTGTGGGTGAAAGGCGAGAAAGATAGAACGGTCTTCCGGGAGCAAGGGGAGTTGTTATTTACCCATTTTGGACTGTCGGGGCCGCTGGTGCTGTCCGCCTCCGCTCATATGAACTTTGAAAAGACCAATTACACAGCCCACATTGATTTGAAACCCGCCTTAGATGAACAAAAGCTGGATGCCCGCCTCCTGCGGGATTTTGAAGCGCGGGCTAACCAAGATTATGCCAACGCCCTGGGCGGGCTGGTCCCCCGATCCATGGTATCGGTGTTAGTGGAGCGCACCGCCATCCCGGCAGACACCAAAGTCCACGACATCCGCAAGGAACAGCGGCGGAAGCTATTGGAGACATTAAAGGATTTCTCCATTTCTCTGACCGGTATGCGCCCAGTGGAGGAGGCGGTCGTCACCTGCGGTGGCGTGGCGGTGGGCGAGGTAGACCCCAAAACAATGGAATCCAAGAAGGCAAAAGGACTGTTTATCGCCGGAGAACTGCTGGATTTGGATGGGTACACCGGTGGCTTCAACTTGCAAATCGCCTGGTCAACAGGCTATGTTGCGGGTCTGGCTGCGGCGGAGAGGGTAAATAGAATATAAAAAAGGAAGGGATCGTCCCATGAATCATCGCAGTATCGCCATTGACGGGCCGTCGGGCGCGGGAAAATCGACGTTGGCAAAGCGTCTGGCCCAGGAGTTGGGCTTCCTTTACGTGGATACCGGGGCCATCTATCGTACGGTAGGATTGGCCGGGCTCCGTCAAGGGACCGACCTGTCGGACGTTGCCCAGGTGGCGGCGATACTGCCTCAGCTGACCATCACTATGGGCTATGGGAAGGATGGGCTCCAGCGTATGTACTTGAATGGGGAGGATGTGACGGCGGCCATCCGGCAAAACGAGGTGTCCGCCTGCGCTTCTAAAGTGGCTCTTATCCCGGTGGTGCGGGATTTTTTGATGGAGATGCAGCGCAAAGCTGCGCGGGAACACAGTGTTATCATGGATGGTCGAGATATCGGTACGGTGGTCCTGCCTGATGCGGATTTGAAGATATACCTCACCGCTGCGCCGGAAGCCAGGGCAAAGCGTCGCTACCAGGAGCTTTTAGAGCAGGGCCAGCATACCGATTTTGACCAAGTCCTGCGCGAAGTGATTGAGCGTGACCGCCGGGATACAGAGCGGGAAACGGCGCCCTTGAAACAGGCGGAGGATGCGGTGCTAGCTGATACCACCGATCTGGACCTAGAAGGGAGTTTCCAGCTTCTATTGGGGCTGATTCGAGATCGGTTGGGGGTCAAGGAGGGGCAGGAATGAGTGAAAACATCACAAATCATCGCAATAAGGTATATTCAATAATCTATCCTATCATCTGGATTTTCATGAAGATTCTCCACCCCTGGAAGGCGGTGGGAGTGGAAAAAATCCCGAAGGAGTCGGCGGTGATCTGCGGCAACCACACCACACTGGGCGACCCACTCTATGTGGTGTGTGGCATGGGCGCGAAGCGGCAGACCCACGTGATGGCCAAGGCGGAGGTCATGAAATGGCCGGTGGTGGGCTTTCTTCTGAAAAAGGCGGGCATCATCGGTGTGAACCGGGGCAAATCCGACATGGCCGCAGTGAAGGAATGCTTGCGCGTCCTGCGCAACGGGGAAAAGCTGCTTATGTTCCCGGAGGGAACCCGTGTGAAGGATGGGAAGGTCTCCGAAGCCCAAACCGGCGCAGCCATGCTGGCCACCCGCACCAATTCGCCGCTGGTCCCTGTTTACATCCAGCCGAAGAAGCGGCGGTTCCGCAAGACCACCGTAGTGTTCGGCGAACCCTATTATCCGGAATTTGAGGGGCGTAAGCCCTCCGCTGACGACTATCAGCGCATTGCCGATGACCTGCTGATTCGAATCAAGGCGCTGGGGGAGCAGGCTGGATGATTGTCAAAGTGGCGAAGAGTGCCGGGTTCTGTTATGGCGTGCGCCGGGCAGTGGAGATGGCAGAACAGGCTACGTCCCAGGGGCCGGTATTTCTGCTTGGGCACATCACCCACAACGACCACGTCATCCGGAAATTGGAGGGCATGGGCTCGGTGACAATCTCCAGTCCAGAGGAGGCGCCAGAGGGTTCCACGGTTCTCATCCGTGCCCACGGAGAGCCCGACGGCACTTATCAGGTGCTGGAGGGGCATAGGTGTAAGATACTGGACGCCACTTGTCCCAATGTCACCCGCATCCACGACATCGTTCGGGAGGCGGAAGACAAAGGCCGTATCCCCGTCATTGTGGGAGAGGCCGACCACCCGGAAATACTGGGGATTTTGGGATGCACCCGGTGGGGAATGGTGGTTTCCGGCTGGGAGGAGCTGGAACAAATCTTGCAAAAAGTGCCGGGTTTTACCGGAAAGCCCTTGACTTTTGTGTCTCAAACCACGGCTATTTTGGCGAATTGGGAAAAAATCGTGGAAAACGCAAAAAAAGTGTGTACAAACGCGGAATTTTTTGATACAATATGTAATGCTACGTCCAAGCGGCAATCTGAAGCCTTAGAATTGGCCGCTCAATGTGATGCCGTGATCGTCATCGGCGACCCGAAAAGTTCCAACACCAGGAGACTGACCCAGCTGTGCGCTGGGGAATGTCCGGTGGTTATACAGACGGAGCGGGGGACAGACATTGACCAGGAGCAGTTCCACCAGATCGATACGCTTGGGATCACTGCCGGCGCATCCACGCCGGAGTGGATAATAAAGGAGGTCAGCAACAAAATGAGCGATGAAGTTATGGAAATTGAACAGTCCTTCGCGGAGATGCTGGAGGAGTCGTTCAAAATTTTGAATACGGGGGATCGAGTCACTGGTACAGTCGCGGCCATCACGCCGACTGAGGTGCAGGTGGAGCTGGGCGTCAAGTATCCCGGCACCATCCCCCTGTCCGAGCTGAGCGATGACCCCGACGTGAAGGTGGAGGACATCGCCAAGGTGGGCGAGGAGATCGAGGCCATTGTCATGCTGGTCAGCGACCGTGATTGCGTGGTCAAGCTGTCCAAGAAGCGTCTGGACGCCGACAAGAATTGGGAGACTGTGGAGAATGCCGTAGAGAACAAGGATGTTCTGGAGGGCATCATCACTGAGGAGAACAAGGGTGGCCTGGTGGCCAACGTCAAGGGCATCCGCGTGTTCATCCCCGCCTCTCAGTCCGGCAAGCCCCGGGGGGCCAACCTGTCCGAGATGGTCAAGACCCGGGTGCAGCTGCGCATTACCGAGGTGAACCGAGCCCGCCGCCGGGTGGTGGGCTCCATCCGCGCCGTGGCCGCCGAGGTCCGCGCTGCCGCCGCCGCTGAGATCTGGAACAATATCGAGGTCGGTAAGCGCTACAGCGGCACTGTCAAGAGCCTCACCTCTTATGGTGCTTTTGTGGACATTGGCGGTGTGGACGGCATGGTCCACATTTCCGAGTTGTCCTGGTCCCGCATCAAGACTCCCGCTGAGGTGGTCTCTGTGGGAGATCCCATCGACGTGTACGTTATCTCCTTTGACCCAGAGAAGAAGAAGATCTCTCTAGGTGTGAAGGACCACAGCCAGGAGCCTTGGACTGTGTTCACCGAGAAGTATTCCGTGGGTGACGTGGCCCCCGTGCGCGTGGTCAAGCTGATGACCTTCGGTGCCTTTGCCGAGATCGTTCCCGGCGTGGACGGTCTGATCCATATCTCCCAGCTGGCTGATCATCGGGTGGAGAAGCCCGGTGACGTGGTGAGCGAGGGCGAGACCGTGGACGCCAAGATCACCGCCATCGACGAGGAGAACAAGAAGGTATCTTTGTCCATTCGCGCTCTGGCGGAGTCCGCTCCTGTGGACGACGAGGAGCCCGTGGAGGAGTAATTCTCTCCATCTAAGCAATGAAAAGGCTGCCGCGGATGCGGCAGCCTTTTTCGATAGAGGTGAAAAACCGTGAAACCTGACGTGAACATTGTGCCCTGTGCGGACTACTCAGAGGGGGCTACCCGGACGGCTTTGGAACAGTTGCTGGCCCCGCTGGGCGGGCTGGACTGGGTGAACCCTGGGATGAAAATCGCTATCAAAGTGAACCTGGTGACGTCTGCAAAGCCGGAGGAGGCGGCTACCACACACCCGGTGTTGTTGTACTCCTTGGTGCGGATGCTGGCGGAGCGAGGCGCGGACGTGGTGGTGGGCGATAGCCCCGGTGGGCTGTTCAACGCTGCCTTTGTGGGCCGGGTGTACGCCGCCACGGGGATGAAGGCGGTGGAGCAGGCAGGAGGACGGCTCAACCAGAATTTTGGGGAATGCACGGTCAAATTTCCGGAGGGAAAGGTGTGCCGGGAGTTTTGCCACACCGCTTATCTGGCTGAGGCGGACGCCATCATCGACTTTTGCAAGCTCAAGACCCACGGCATGATGGCCATGACCTGCGGAGCAAAAAATATGTTTGGTTCCATTCCTGGCGCCATGAAACCGGAGTACCACTTCCGCTATCCAGACCCGCGGGATTTCGCCCGGATGATCGTGGACCTGGACGAGTATTTCAAGCCTCGGCTCACCATCGTAGACGCGGTGGAGTGCATGGAGGGCAACGGCCCTACCAGCGGCACGCCCCGGCACATGGGGGCGCTGGTGGCGGGGGAGAACCCGCACAAAGTGGACCTGGTGTGTGCTGGGCTGATCGGACTGAAGCGGGAGGAGGTGCCCACTCTGGAGGCGGCGCTGGAGCGGGGGCTGATCCCCGCCTCGGCGGAGGAACTGACAGTGGAAGGAGATCCTGCCGCCTTTGCGCTCTCGGATTTCCAGCGAATCGAAACCAGCAACAGCCATCTGTTCCGGGGGGATGGAACCAGCCTGTACCGCAAGATCAAAGGGGCAGTGATGGAAAAACTGCTGGCACAGCGGCCCCAGGTCGAATCGGCCAAGTGCGTGGGGTGCGGCGTGTGCGGGAAAATCTGCCCAGCCAAGGCAATCGCAATGAAGGGTGGAAGGCCGCACATCGACCGGAAAAAGTGCATCCGCTGTTTCTGCTGCCAGGAGTTCTGCCCGGAGAGCGCTATGAAGGTGCACCGTACCTTTGTGGCAAAGCTTCTGGGCTGACTTGGGCGAGATGGTTGTTATATAGACAAAAACCCGGCGGGCCGTGTGCGCGGTCCGCCGGGTGATTTAGGTTCCTTCCGCAAGCAGGAACAGCTTGAGCAGCCAGGGGATAAAGCTGGGCGCATTTTGGCAGGCGGCGTCAATGGCCGCTTTGGCGGCCTTCAGTTCCGCGCCCTTTAAGCCCCCCAGAGGGACGAGGATGGTCCTGGCGCCGTCAGCGTCCATTCCAATCGCCAACTGTTGAGCCGCCGCCGCGCCACCTACGGCAACCTTGGAGGCGACTGCCGCGCCTCCGGCGGCGTACACGCCAAGGGACATGCCGCCCACCGCCAGCCAGCCCAGCGCAATGCCGCCCCAGGCCAGCAGCCCCACCGCGATTCCGCCAATAGACACGATACCGATGGAGATGGCCCCCAGGGCCATCAGCAGCCCCAGGCTTATCCCGCCCAGAGTAAACAGGCCAAAGGTTACGCCTCCCAAAGCGACAAATCCGGTGGCGACATTCCCGATGGCGATGATCCCACGGGCCCAGTGGTTCCGGTCAAAGCCGCAGTTTATATGGACCAGGGGCAGGCCAAACAGGGTACGTTTGCTCTTATACTCATAATGCGGATGTGCGGAATTCTCATTGTAGTAGTTGTTGACAACGGTGAGCGCAGGGGAGGGGGCGGGTTCTTTGCCTGTGACCAGGAAGTCCAGCGACACCTTAAAATAGTCTGCCAGGTACACCAGATTGTCCATATCCGGGCGGGATGTGCCCGCCTCCCATTTCTGCACCGCCTGACGGGTGACGCCCACCAGGTTGGCAAGCTCCTCCTGAGACAGTCCGGCCTGACGGCGCAGGTCGAACAAGCGCTCTCGAAACTCCATGTGTAATACCTCCAGAGAAAAATTGTCCGGCGCCTTTGGACAGCTTTATCTTAGCAAAAACCATTGGACATGGCAACCAAAAACAATGTTCAATCCGACAACCAGCGGTTGCAGGAACGAAATTTGCACCGAAAATAGTAAGATGCTTGCTTTTCCAGCCTTCCCATAGTACAATGAAGCTATCTTAATAATAATGAGGTGATTCCAATGGACAACAAGACCATTTTAGCGACCGTGGATCATACCCTGCTGACGCAGACCGCCACCTGGGCGGAGATTAAGCAGATCTGTGACGACGGGGTGGCCTACGGCTGTGCCAGCGTGTGCATCCCGGCCAGCTACGTCAAGCAAGCGGCGGAGTATCTGGGGGACAAACTTCCGGTGTGCACCGTCATCGGCTTCCCTAACGGCTATTCTACCACCGCGGTCAAGGTGTTCGAGGCTAAAGACGCCATCGACAACGGCGCCAAGGAAATCGACATGGTCATCAACATCGGCTGGGTCAAGGATGAGCGGTGGGACGACCTGCTGGCCGAAATCAAAGCCCTCAAGGCCGCCTGCGGCGGGCTGGTGCTGAAAGTCATCATCGAGACCTGCTTGCTGACCGATGAGGAAAAGGTGAAGCTGTGCCAGATTGTATCGGAGAGCGGTGCGGACTACATTAAGACTTCCACCGGCTTTTCCACGGCTGGAGCCACTCGGGAGGATGTGGCGCTGTTCAAAGCCAATGTGGCATCCCACGTAAAAATTAAGGCCGCAGGGGGTATCGCAAGCCTCCAAGATGCGGCAGATTTCCTGAACCTGGGAGCTAACCGCCTGGGCACCAGCCGTATCGTCAAATTGGTGAAAGGGCAGGAGGCTCAGGGCTATTAAACCGTGCATTTTGTCGGCATTTTGTAAATTCTTCGTGTACAATGCAAATAATCCTTGTGTTTTGTCGTCAAACGCGATATAATGGGTGCGTCCAAGGGCGGGAGCACAGATATTGAGTTCCCGCCTTTTTGAGGACGAGGAGTGAGGGCGGCGTAAGCCGCTCGGAAAAGATGAAAAGAAAGGAATGTATGCTATGAAAAAGCTCTTTGCGATGCTGCTGGCTTTGGCGATGATGGTCAGCCTGTTTGCCTGCAGCAGCAACAATCCCGGCGGAGATAGCAGTCAGTCTCCCTCCCAGGACACTGAAGAGAGCACCGCTCCCAGTGAGGCCGGGGAGGAGAACACCACTCCCGTGGACGTGACCGACCCCAACGCCATTGATGATAACCCCACCACTGCAGACGGCAAATATGAAATTGCTATGATCACCGATGTGGGCGACCTGAAGGACAAGTCCTTCAATGAGGGTACCTGGAACGGCGTGAAGCTGTATGCCGCCGCCAATAACAAGACCTACAAGTACTACCGCCCCGCCAACGGCAATGAGGCCACCGATGACGACCGCTACGACGCCTATATCAACGCCATCAACGCGGGCGCCAAGGTCATCGTGGCCCCTGGCTTCCTCCAGGCCGGCGCTATGCGTAAGGCCGCCGCGGAGCACCCCGAGGTCAACTTCGTATTCATCGACGGCTTCCCCTTGACTGAGCGGGACAGCGAGGACGATCCTGGCGAGGTCCTGGCCAATGTGGCCGGCATTGCCTTCCAGGAGGAGCAGTGCGGCTACCTGGCCGGTTACGCCATCGTCAAGGAAGGCTTCACCAAGCTGGGCTTCTCCGGTGGCGGCGGCGGCGATAACCCCGCCTGCTGCCGTTACGGCTACGGCTATGTCCAGGGCGCCAACGCGGCTGCTGCCGAGATGGGTGTCAATGTTGAGATGCGCTACAGCTGGCAGTACGGCTCTAACTTCTCCGCCTCTCCCGACCTGCAGAGCATGATGCAGGGCTGGTACACCAGCGGCACTGAGATCGTGTTCGCCTGCGGCGGCTCCATGTTCAGCTCCATCTCCGCCGCCGCCGCCGCCAATGACGGTTACGTGGTGGGTGTGGACGTTGATCAGTCCAGCCAGTCTGACACCGTCGTCACCTCCGCCATGAAGGGCCTGGAGCAGTCCGTCAATTTCGGTCTGGACAAGCATTTCGACGGTCAGTGGGCCGACGTGGGCGGCACTGGCACTTCCCTGGGCGCTAAGGATGACGCTGTGGGTCTGCCCACCGCCACCTGGTCCCTGGAGAACTTCTCCATCGAGGAGTACGAGACCCTGCTGGCCGGCATCAAGGACGGTTCTGTGTCCGTGGATTCCGACTACTCCAACCTGGAGCAGTCCTACTCCAACGTGGCTCTGACCATCGAGTAATTCCCGGACTCTCAAAGAGGGGGGCGCGTGAGCGCCCTCCTCTTTTTGCTGTGCAAAATAGATAAATTTCTTGTATTTTTTGCTATTGTGTTTTATAATGTAGAAAAGACATGAACTATTGGTCTTTCGGTCTATTTTAAGGAGGAGGCGGGAGGAGAATTATGGAAGCGGAAAATGTTATTGAGATGCTCCACATCACCAAGGAGTTCCCAGGCATCATCGCCAACGACGACATTACGCTCCAGCTTCGGCGGGGAGAGATCCACGCGCTTTTGGGAGAGAATGGCGCAGGAAAATCCACGCTTATGAGTGTACTGTTCGGCCTGTATCAGCCGGAGGCAGGGGTCATCAAGAAGGATGGTCAGGAGGTCAAGATCAATAATCCCAACGACGCCACGGCCTTGGGCATCGGTATGGTCCACCAGCACTTTAAGCTCATTGACGTGTTCACTGTGCTGGACAACATCATCCTGGGCGCGGAGACCACCAAGGCGGGATTTCTGCAAAAGAAGGAGGCTCGGGCTAAGGTAGCGGCTCTGTCTGAGCGGTACGGCTTGAAGGTGGATTTGGACGCGAAGGTGGAAGATATCACCGTGGGGATGCAGCAGCGGGTGGAGATTTTAAAGATGCTCTATCGGGACAACGAAATTCTGATTTTCGACGAACCCACCGCCGTCCTCACGCCCCAGGAGATCGACGAGCTGATGGCCACCATGAAGGAGTTTGCCAAGGAGGGCAAGTCCATCCTGTTCATCTCCCACAAGCTCAACGAGATCATGTCCGTATCTGACCGGGTCACAGTCCTGCGCAAGGGTAAGTACATCGGCACCGTGGACACCAAAGACACGGATAAGCAGTCCTTGTCCGATATGATGGTGGGCCGCTCGGTGCAGCTGGAAGTGCAAAAGGAGCCCGCCAAGCCCGGTCAGGCGGTGCTGTCCCTGCGGGATTTCTGCGTGCCCTCCAAGGCCCACAAGCGCAACGCGGTGAATCACGTCAGCTTTGACGTGCGGGCAGGGGAAATCCTGTGCATAGCGGGTATCGACGGCAACGGTCAAACTGAGCTGGTCTATGGACTGACGGGACTGGAGAAGAGCTCTGGCGGCACCGTCACCCTGTGCGGGGAGGACCTCTCCCACGCCTCCATCCGTCACCGCGGCGGGAATATGAGCCACATCCCAGAGGATCGGCACAAGCACGGCCTGGTGCTGGATTTCACTTTGGAGCAGAATATGGTGCTACAGAGATATCAGGAGAAGCAGTTCCAAACCCGTGGTTTTATCAACAAAGGAGCCGTCAGGGAGTATGCCCAGCGGCTGATCCAGCAGTATGATGTGCGCTCCGGTCAGGGACCCATCACCATCGCCCGGTCAATGTCTGGCGGCAACCAGCAGAAGGCCATCATCGCCCGGGAGCTGGACCGGGAAAAGCCCCTAGTGGTGGCGGTTCAGCCCACCCGTGGCCTGGATGTAGGCGCCATCGAGTACATCCACAGCCAGTTGGTGGCGGAGCGGGACAAGGGCCGTGCGGTCCTGCTGGTCAGCCTGGAGCTGGACGAGGTCATGAACCTATCTGACCGCATCCTGGTGATGTATGGGGGTGAGATCGTGGGCGAGTTCGACCCGAAAAAGACGGACGTTCAGCAGCTGGGCCTGTATATGGCCGGGGCCAAGCGGATGGATCAGAACGGGAAGGAGGAGAAGGGCGCATGAGTGTGAAATATCCGAATCTCGTCCAGATCTATACCGGAGAGGGGGATGAGGACGAATGAAGGAGAGGTGGTCAACTCTGATGGAAAAGGACGGAGCAAAAACTGTAGTGGCCTCGTTGATCTCCATCTTCATCGGCCTGCTGGTAGGCTGTCTCATCGTGCTCGTCGTGGGTTTGACCAATCCCGCCCTGGGTGCCGGTTCAGTGTGGGATGGCATCCGCCTGGTTCTGGGTGGTATCCTCAGCACCGGGCGGGACTCTGTGGGTAACCTGACCTTCGGCTTCAACCCCGCCAACGTGGGCAATATGCTCTTCCGGGCTACGCCGCTGATCTTGACAGGGCTATCTGTGGCGGTGGCCTTCAAAACGGGCCTGTTCAACATCGGTGCGCCGGGGCAGTATCTTATGGGCACCATGGCCACGTTGGTGGTGGCGCTGAGCATCCCCACTACCTCCGTACCTGCGCCCATCGTGTGGCTGCTGGCTTTCTTGGCTGGTATGCTGGCCGGAGCGGTTTGGGGCGCCATCCCTGGACTGGTGAAGGCCCTGCTGAACATCAACGAAGTGCTGGCCTGTATTATGACTAACTGGATTGCCGCCAACCTGGTGACCTGGGTTTTTGACGAGAGTATCTGGCGCAACATGGAGGAGAATGGAAAAACGGGTTACATTTACAAAACTACCCGGAATGGTGTGGAGACGGTCAAGTGGGGACTTGACGCCATTTTCCCCGGCTCCCAGGTGAATTGGGGTATCATCATCGCAGTGGTTTTAGCAGTTGTGGTGTATATCTTCATCACCAAAACCACCATGGGCTATGAGCTGGTGTCCTGCGGCAGCAACCGTCATGCGGCCCGCTACGCTGGCATCAACGACAAGCGGAACATTGTGCTGTCCATGGCGATCGCTGGAGGGTTGTCCGGTGCGGCGGCCTCACTGTACTATCTGTCTGGTAATACGGAGTTTTTCTGGTCTACCTACCAATCCTTGCCTGCCACTGGCTTTAACGGCATCCCGGTGGCCCTCCTGGCGGCCAGTAACCCAATCGCCATCATTTTTACCGGCTGCTTTATGTCTATGCTAAATATCGCCGGACAGCAGCTCACCAACCTCACTGGCTACAATGAGTATATTACTGATGTTATCATTGCCGCCATCGTCTATTTGAGTGCTTTCTCTTTGGTAATCAAAATGTTCCTCACTGGGCGGAAGAGGCACAGGCCTGCGGCGTCTGCGTCGGCAGACAGTGCGACCACCCCGGATGGCAAGGTTGAGAAGGGAGGCGAGGGCGCATGACATTCCTGATTCGGCAAACCCTGATTTATGCGGTCCCGCTGATGATCGTAGCCCTGGCCGGTGTGTTCGCCGAGCGCAGCGGCATCATCAACCTGGCCCTTGAGGGCATTATGATCTTCGGCGCCTTCATCGGTGTGTTATTTGTAAACATTGTGCAGGACGCAGGAACCTTTGCCCCGGCCAAGGACGCCAATAACTGGCTGGCACTTCAGGGCTTTGCTATGCTTGCTATGCTGGTGGCCGCCGTGGCAGGTGCAATTTTCTCGTTGCTGTTGTCTTTTGCCTCAGTAAATCTGAAAGCGGACCAGACCATTGGCGGTACGGCCTTGAACCTGATGGCCCCAGCGCTGGTGTTGTTCTTTATCCGCATCATCGCCAACCAGAATATCCTGAACATGAGCGGGGGAGATGCGCCCTCCTGGTTCATGCTCCGCAAGTCCTACTTTGGTTATGGTCGGACTGACAATATGGGATTCATGGGGGAGACCTTCATCAATCAGACCTATCCGGCCACTTATGTGTGTATTGTGCTGTTCGTAATATTGTCCGTGATTTTGTACAAGACCCGGTTCGGTTTGCGGCTGCGCTCCTGCGGTGAGAACCCACAGGCATCGGATTCCTTGGGTATCAACGTATACAAAATGCGGTATGCGGGCACTACGATCTCGGGCGCTCTGGCGGGGATGGGCGGATTTGTGTACGCTCTGACCACCGCTAACTGTTCTTCTAACGGCGATGTAGCAGGCTTTGGCTTTCTGGCCCTGGCCGTCATGATTTTCGGCAACTGGAAGCCGCTGAACATTGCTGGGGCGGCTCTGCTGTTCGGCCTGTTCAAATGTATTGCGGCCTCCTACACCAGTATCGACATCAACGGCGACGGCATCTGTATGCTGACTCAGATTCCTGTCAGCGCCCATGTCTACCGTATGCTGCCCTATGTTATCACCCTGGTTGTGCTGGCCTTCACTTCTAAGAAGTCTCGCGCCCCCAAGGCGGAGGGCATTCCCTATGATAAGAGCCAGCGCTGAGTTTGCCGCCAAGACAAAAAACGGCCCGCCGGATATGCTCCGGCGAGCCGTTTGCCATGCGGTTTTGAGATTTAGCGCGTGGCACGGAGGGTTTTCAACGCGTTTTTCCGCCGCAAAATTTCTTCCTTTGCCAGCTCGGCAGCGGCCAGGATGTCGTCGTGGCTGACCGAGTATTTGTGGCTTGCTGTCATGGTACTGTAGGTGTTGCGGAAACGGCGGCTGACCTTCTCCAGCTGGGCTATCTGCTCGCTGTAGCGCTCCCGCAGGGCGGCGGCGCTGTCCTCCAGCCTGTCGCCCAGCTCGGCCTTGCCCAGGGCCAGCTGGAGCTGTAGCTCCTGCCCCAGCTGGGTGACGGTCTCCACGTGCATGGCGACCAATACCAGGTTCCGAATGGTGAGGGTGGCGTCCACCGCCAGCAGGGCCAGAAAGGCGCCGCACAGCATATACTCCATCCATACGGGCAGGTCCACCACCAACTTCTGAATGGGTGGGTGGATGAAAAAGATCACGATGTAAGACAACCCTCCCCATGTCAGGGCCACCCACAGGCACACCCGGCCTTTTAAATTGAAGCGGTATTGTGAGTAGTCCCAGTATTTCACGTGGGTGGTGACCTCAAGCACCCAACCAACGAAATACTCCCAGGAGGTCATAACCACCACGGCTATCACGTAAAAGAGCACCAGATTTTTCTTCAATGGGGTGAAAAACAGGATCATCAGCGTTACCCCGCCGCCGTAGATGGGGCAGATGGGGCCGTAAAGGAAGCCTCGCGGCACTAGGCGGTGCTCCATGATGGAGCAATAGCAGGTCTCCATCACCCAACCCAAAAAAGAGTACAGGATAAAATAGAGGAACAGGTTAGAGATCGGAAAGCCCATAAAAGTCAAGGCTCGTCACACTCCTTTTCATCATTGGTGAGAAGCACGCCAAGAAGTCCATTATACACCCGGTCAGGGTGCTTCAAGAAACCGTCGGCGATGCGCTGAGCGTCCTCTCGGGTGGGGGAGAGCAGGGTCATGGAAAACAGATTGCCCTGATCGTCATCCATGGACAGGCAGACGTCAAAGCCCTGGGGCTGCTCCTTTACTTGGGCCCGCACCTGGGCCTTGTGCTTCAGTGCTTGGTTCAGCGGGGCAAGCCGCCGGTCACACCGCTGGCGGATGACTGGGGAGAGACTGCTCTCCCCAGCGGCGCAGGTACGGCGGCCCTTGCCGGTGACGGCGTAGAATTCTCCGTCCTGGTTCAGATGGCCGCTTTCCGTCAGCTCAGATACCGCCTCGGCGAACTGGAAGTAGTCCACGCCGCTGTCGCACATGGACAGGTCTGTGAGGGTATTGAAGTCGATGGGAGCTGCCACCCGGTCCATGATGTAGAGCACCAGCAACTTGATATCCAGCTTGTCGTGGATGAAGCCGGCCATAGGCGCACCCTCCTTACCGATACTTGAGATTATCAGTATTATACAGAATCCGTTGGAAAATGGCAAGGGGGATTTGACGGGTCAGCTCCGTGTGATCAGCGCTTGGTAGAGCTGGACCATATAGGACCAGGTGACCCGGTCCAGGGTGCCAGTGATGGGCAGTCCTGCAATACGCTGGACCTCCCGAATGTTTGCGTGAGTCCCGCCATCATTGCAGCTATTCATTTCACACGGACCGAAATTGCTCATTTTTTTGTTAAGGGACACAAACATAGCTTGAACGATGAGCATGGGCTCACTCTCCGCCCCCTCGGCGGCAATATAGGTGCCGTTGGGTAGCACGTTTAACGGGGGTGGGTTACCATAAAGCAGCTCGACCTTAAAATAAGCATCCTGAATGGCATCCCAAGTATTTAGATCTACCACGCCATTCACCGGGAGACGGTATTCTCGTTGAAATACCATGACAGCCTCCAAGGTCCGCTCGCCAAATATCCCGTCCACCGCCAGCCGGGTGAGGACAGGGTTGTGGATGGCGAGCTCATTGAGCATATATTGCAGGGAACGGATGGGCTGGCCGCCGTTCAGTTCGGGGGTGCTGGATTCATTCATAACAGGTTCCCTTCCTTTCAGGTATCAGAACTTCCGTAGGTCAGGTTGTAGCCGGGGAATTGGCCTGCCTGGACCGCCTGCTGGATCTGTTGAGAGCTGGTGGGCAGGTTGGCTCCAGCCAAGGCGGTGCTGGCAATCCCCAGGTATTCGTCATAAATACGCTGCCAGGTAGCCTGGTCCACGGTGCCAGTGACGGGCAGGCCAAACCGGCTTTGGATGGCCCGGACGGCGGCGGCAGTTTTGGGGCCGAAGATGCCGTCGATAGCCAACGCGGGTACGTCAGAGTTGAACTGGCCGATGATGGAGATGAAGTATTGCAGGGCAGATACAGAGATGCCGCCGCTGCCCTCCTGGAGAGTGACGCCGGAGGCGGGGCCCTGGATCTGGGTATAGGGCTGCCCCTCGCTGACCAGCTCCGACAGGTTGGTGACACCCACGTAGAGGAACACCAACTTATACCAGGTGGCCTGGCCCACGATGCCGTCAGGAGTCAGGTTGAAAATGCGCTGAAAGCGTTTGATGGACTCCTCTGTCTGAGCTCCAAAGGTGCCGTCCACCGGATTGACCCGGGGGATAGCGGGGTAGTTTTTGGAGATGCGGTTGAGCATTACCTGGAGTACTGTGACATAGTTGCCGGAGGAGCCATTTTGCAGGGGATAGCCGGGATAGGAGTAGGCGATGTCCCGGATGGGAGCGTTGGACACCAGCTCGATATTGTTGCCGTAGTAGTGGCGCAGGATCTCCATGGTGGAGCGTCCTTGACTGGCTAGGGCTTCACTGCCCCACTGCGACAGCCCGTCACAGGTGACGGTGGTGCCGTTGCAGAACCGGGAGGACAGGGGCTCTACAAAGCCCTTGCGGCGGATGTAGGTGGTGAACAGCTCATCCACCAGTTTGGCCACGTTGTCGAAAATGCTGCGGCCCTTGATGAACTTTTGGTCGTTCATGGTGGAGCCGGTGATGTCAAAATCATAGCCCCGGCTGGGGTAGTACTCGGTATACACCCGGTTCAGGGCAAAGGACACCTGGGCCAGGATATTGGCTCGGAGTGCAGCCTCCGGCCAGGTGGGGTATATCTCGCTGGAGGCCACGTTTTTAATGTAATCAGAAAAGGGAACGGTGACGTTCTCCGCCCACTGGTTGGCCGGGCCGGTGTGGACGGTGATGGTCTGCGGTATGTAGGGTGTGACGGTGATAGGCATAAGTACCTCCTTTGTCGCGTCCGGTCACAGTGGCTGAGGGGTGACCACCACCGGCTCAGCGAGGTCGCTGCCTCCGGCGGGGCGGGGCAGGGGGACCAGGGGAACATTTTGCACCGTCTCGATGCCAGGGAACACCTGAAGCTGCTCGAAGGTGGCTAGAAAATATTCCGGGTGCTCCACCACTAGGGAATAATCGGAAAAAGGGGCATCCTGGCCCGGGCTCATGCTTAGAGCCTCATCGGGGGCCTCCAGCTCGAAGGGTTTGGTGCCGCCGCTCTCGTCGGTGGTCTGAATGGAATATACTTTGCGGCGACCGTCCTCCTCGTGGTTGGAGATAATGACGGTGGCGCCGGACACGGGCAGCTGGGCCTGGGAGGTAAAGGCGCGTACAACAAGGGAACCAGTTTGAGGCATGGACAATTCCTCCTTATTCAATATGACACAGCATATGCGAGAAAATGGAAAATTGTGAATTCCGCGTCAATCAAATTGACAAATCCTCTAACATGGAGTAAAATGAATAGAAAAATTTAGGCAAGGAACGATCAGGCCATGAAGAAAGACAAAATATCCTCTGCGGTTATCCGCCGGCTGCCCCGGTACTACCGGCATTTGGACGAGCTGCTCCGGAATGGAACGGTGCGCATCTCCTCCAGCTCGCTGGCAAAATCCATGGGGCTTACCGCCTCCCAGATCCGGCAGGATCTATCCTGCTTCGGCGGGTTTGGTCAGCAGGGGTATGGGTACAATGTGGAACGGCTTCGGGCCGAAGTGGCAGACATCCTGGGTATGAACCGGAATCACACGGTGGCGATCCTGGGTACCGGCAATCTGGGACGGGCGCTGATGGAAAATTTCCCTTTTAAGACAAATGGCTTTCGTTTGGTGGCCGCTTTTGACGTGGACCCCAGGCTGGTGGGCCATGAACTGAGCGGTACACCAGTTTACCACGTGGACACGTTAGAGGAGTATTTGAAGGCTGACCCGGTGAGCGTGTGTGTTCTCACTGTCCCGGCGGGGGTGGCGGTGAATACAGCCCGGCGGGTGGCCGAGTGCGGCGTGACGGGTATTTGGAACTTCACCAATGTGGAGCTCCCTCAGCAAGATATGCCTGGCATTCAGATTGAGGACGTGCATTTTGCCGACAGTTTACTTACCCTGAGTTATATGATCTCTGAGGAGGCGCAATGAAAAAGAAATTTTTGGCGGGTGTGCTGGCCCTTGCCCTCCTAAATGGGGGCGTGCTGGCGGCATTTTCTGCCGATCAGTCTCAAATGCTGGTGTCCCTCAGCTACCTCACAGGGACCTTCTGGAATGATTTGAAGGCCACCGTGAAGCAGGAGGTGGACCGGGATACTACTGCGATGTACAATGAGATCGTTGCCCAGGCAGGGCAGGGCAGCGGTGGCTCCAATTCCTTTGTGGCCCAAAGCGGAGTCAATGGGAATATCGTCACCGGTACCATCGGCTCCGGGCTGATCTGGACATCGGGGCGTGGAATGGTGCGCAGTGGGGTTCTGGTGGATGCTACGGCGGGCAATGAGGTCGCTGTGGGAGGGGTGCTCAGCGTGGGTCACCGCTATCTGGCGGGGGCGGACGTCGCCTTGGTGGTGTCCTCAGCTAACGCCCAGTGGATGACAGAAGGGAATTGGACCGTTGCTACAGGGAAC
The DNA here is from genome assembly GCA_910588625.1 of uncultured Oscillospiraceae bacterium. Lineage (GTDB taxonomy): Bacteria > Bacillota > Clostridia > Oscillospirales > Oscillospiraceae > Enterenecus. The sequence continues at coordinate 32,726 of CAJUQN010000007.1, read as the reverse complement.
CCAGTAGAACCGCCTGTCAGCCTGCCTTTTACCGATGTAGGGACAGGAGCCTGGTACTATGGCGATGTGGTTTATGTGTATCAAAAAAGATTGTTTAACGGCGACAGTCCCACCCGGTTTGCGCCAGATGGCAAAATGCAGCGGTGTATGATGACCACGGTGCTCCACCGACTGGCGGGAGAGCCTGCAGTGAGCTATTCCGCTTTGTTCCAGGATGTGCCGAATGGACAGTGGTATACAGCGGGCACCATTTGGGCTGGATCTATGGGTGTGGTATCCGGGGTGGCAAACAGCCAGTTTGATCCCTTCTCCAACGTAACCCGGCAGGAAATCGCGGTGATCCTTTACCGCTATGCGCAAAAGATGGGGTATGATGTGAGTACGTCCGCTAGCTTAGCTGGGTTCCGGGATGCCGGGTCGGTAGCCTCCTGGGGGCAGACGGCCATTTCCTGGGCAGTGGGAGTTGGTATCCTCAATGGCAGTGACGGCTCGCTTCTGCCTAATGGGGACGCTACTCGGGCAGAGGTGGCAGCTATGCTCCATCGGTTTGCCAATTGGGCGGAAAAAGCATGACGAAAGAGCGTCGGAGCTGCGCTTTCCGGCGTTCTTCTTCGCTCCACAAAATTTTTTTGAAAAAATGAAAAAAACTCTTGCATTTCCCCAATTGATGTGGTATTATAAGCAAGATCTGAGGAGCGTATGCGGCTGTAGCTCAGCTGGATAGAGTGTTTGGCTACGAACCAAAAGGTCGGGGGTTCGAATCCCTTCAGCCGTACCAGTGAAAGCGGTCATTTCTTATTGAAATGACCGCTTTTCGTCTTTTCGAGCAACTCAATTTTGTGCCCATTAGTAAATCTGGTTGTCTATGTCTGAAAAAGTGCCTGTTTTTCAAGGCTTTGTAGAGACAATCAAGGTTGCTCAAAATAAATTTGATACAAAAAATACCTGCTTTGAAAACGTCCGACTGGCACATAATGAGTCTCGGGGAACAAGAAGAAAAAGCAGGAGGCATAAACGATGAAGCTGAAATCTTTCGCTCTTTCCATGGCCTGTGTGATGGCTGTGGCTTTGACTGGTTGCTCTGCCAATCGCGATGTCAACAGCACTGCGCCCATCCAGCCCACAAACAGCGTTTCCGCTGACAGCGGCGATCAGGCTAGTGCAGGGATTAACGGTACCATCCAAAACAGTGCTAACGTGAACAATGATGCCACTCAGGGTGGTGGGGCCGGAGGGACCAACGACTGGAACAACGATGGTACTCCTGATGGGAGCATTGCTGACCCGGACCGGGACCCTTCCGGCTCCGGTAATGTGATGGATGATATCGGTGACGCAGCAGGCGACCTGGCCCGAGGCGCTGGTAACGCAGTCCGTGATGCAGGCAACGCCATTGGCAATGCAGCTAATGATGTAGGCAGGGCTGTGCGCTGACACCACAGAGCGGTCGGGGAAATCCCGACCGCTCTGTGGCTTTTGTAAAGCACAACACGAAACTCTTTAGAGCTCCAGTCCGATGTATTTTTCCATGGTGTCCAGATGCCCGATACCGCCGGGCTCCTCGCCCACCTTGTGGAAACCGTGAGAGATATAAAACTGCTTCGCTCGCTCATTTTCCGGTGCACAGCGCAGCCGCAGCGTCTGCCGCCCCATGGCCCGATAGGTACACACCGCATGGCCTAAGAGTTGAACCCCCAGGCCTTTGGAGCGGAACTCAGGCATCATGAAGAAGAAGGGGACTCGACCGGCCTGCTGGTCCGCGTCCTGAAGCCAGTCCATCTGGAGCACTCCTACAGGGGTGTCTCCCAGCAAGGCCAGAAGCACGCAATTTTTATCATAGGCGCTGTTAGCCTGAGCTACGGACAGAAATTTCTCGCCATCAAAGCCGTCCATGGTGCCATGACTGGCCTGCCAGCCATCCTGACGGGCAGATAAGTACTGCTCCTTCTCTTGGGGTAGGAGCAGGGGACGGAAGCGCAGCGCGTTCTTCTCTATGCCCAATATGCCATAGACAATGCTGGCCTTGGGGAGCGTAGGGTCCACCAAGTGGCTGTCATCATTGTAGTAGGCTACTTTTACCTGCCCATTTTCGATTTCCAGTCTAGCCACGCCGGTATTGTTGGATAGATGGAGCTGGTGGACTTCCTCCAACTCTAACCCCAGCCAACTGGACAACGCCATTCGGATGGCGCAGCCATGGGAGACCACCGCTACGGTTTGCCCCTGATGGGCGTCGGCAATGCGTAGGATGGCCTCCTGAACACGTTGGCGTACCCGGGAGAAGGTCTCGCCGCCTTCTACTTCCCAGCTAGGGTTACAAGTCAAAAAAGCGGTCAGGCTCTCTCGATGGTCATGGAGAAGCTGCCCCCAGGGCACATCCTCCCAGACGCCCGCACCAATTTCCCGTAGGTTAGGGTCTACTCGCAGCGTTAGCCCGCGGGGACGGTAGATGGCCCCGGCAGTGGCCATGGCACGGTAGAGATCACTGGAATACACTGCATCGAAATGGGTGCCCTCAAACCGCTTTTCCAGCGCCTTAACCTGCTCTCGACCTTTGAGGGTGAGCAGACCATTATGCCAGCTGTGGCAGCGACGGTAAAGATTACCCTCCGCCTGACCGTGGCGGATGAGATAGATCGTGGTCATTGTGTTGTTCCTTCTTTCTTTGTTACCAGAGATTCACTCCGCCAGTGAGGTTGTGGACGGCATCCAATCCCTGCTTGGCTGCGATTTCGGCCAGACTATCCCGTACCTTCAGCGGAGCGTAGGGATCGGCAAACAGGGCAGTTCCCACCGCCACGGCGGAGGCTCCAGCTAGCATGAGTTGGGCTGCATCCTCACCAGTGGTCACGCCGCCCATACCCAGAATGGGCAGTTTGACGACCGAGGCCACCTCCCATACCATCCGCACGGCGACAGGGAGGACGGCAGGACCGGACAGGCCACCGGTGTTCATTTTCAGGATGGGACGGCGGGTGTTCACGTCGATCCGCATTCCCCGCAGGGTGTTGATAAGAGATAGTGCGTCGGCTCCTGCATCCGCCACGGCTTTGGCGATCTCAGTGATATCGGTGACATTGGGAGAGAGCTTGACCATCACGGGAACGGAAGAGTGACTTTTAGCCATTTTTGTGACCTCGGCCGCTAATTCAGGGCGGGTACCATAGGCCAAACCGCCAGCCTTTACATTGGGGCAGGAGATATTGACCTCGATCATATCCACCCCAGCAGCAGAAAGCTTTTCACACATTTCACCGTATTCCTCTGGAGTATTTCCGGAAATATTGGCAATCACCTTTACGTCATACTGACGCAGGAAGGGGAGCTCGTGCTCAATGAACACATCCACGCCCGGATTTTGCAGGCCCACTGAGTTGAGGATGCCCAGCGGGGTCTCAGCAATGCGGGGTGGAGGATTGCCCTCTCTTGAGTGAAGCGTTAATCCTTTACAGCAGATGCCGCCCAGTTCAGACAGGGTGAAAAACTGTCCGTATTCCCGGCCAAAGCCGAAGGTGCCGGAGGCCACCACTACCGGATTCTTCAAAGGGACACCCGCCAGGTCCACGCCCATGTCCACAGAGCAGTCTGGGAACAGAACGGACTGTGTGGAAGCGCTGGCAATGATGCCCTCCGTCTCAGGATGGAGCTTTCTCTTTTCGTCAGGCATCCCAATCCACCTCCTCAGCCTTAAATACGGGTCCGTCCTTGCAGACGTGCCTCATAGTTCCATCCTTCATCCGAATGGCGCATCCAAGACAGGCCCCGATGCCGCAGGCCATCCGCTCCTCCATGGACACCTGGCAGGGAACATCAAACTCCGCCGCCACCCTCGCCATGCTCTTCAGCATGGGCTTGGGGCCGCAGGCCAAAATGGCTGTAAAGTCTTTATCCTTTGTAAGGACTTCCCGGGCTTGACTGTCCACAAAGCTGTGACGGCCCAAGCTGCCATCGTCAGTGCAAACAATTGTTTCCTGACATCTCTCACGAAATCGATCAATGACCCAAGGGACTGCCTTATCTTTGGAGCGGTACCCCAGTACGGCGGTGGAGTGTTCGCACAGCTCATCGGCACAGCCGATGAGGGGAGGGATGCCGATTCCGCCCCCTACCAACAAATACCGGCCTGATTCGTTGAAATCAAAGCCGTTGCCCAAGGGGCCCAGCACGTCCAGCTTGTCTCCGAGCTTGCGTTGGGACAACCATTTTGTGCCCTCGCCCCGAACCTCAAAAATGATGGAGACGATATCTTCCGGCTCTGTCTGGCTGGTGACGGCTTCTGAGACGGAGACTGGGCGGCGGAGCAGTTGCCCATCTCCGCATTTGATGTGAAGGAATTGACTGGGACGCAGCCCATGCTCTTCTGCCAGCTTTCCAGCGTTCAGGGCCATCCACCAAGTGGTTGGATTTAATTGGGCCATTCTGATCACGGTGCAGACCTGTTGAATCGGCATGGCTGACCCTCCTTATAAAATGGTAACGTACTGTTTGATTTCGTCCCGCATCTGCTCAGCGGCGGCCCGGGCGGCTTCCTGGTAGTCTGCGCCGTCTCTGCCGGTCTTCTGCCAGGCGCACATGATGGAGCGTGAGGCGTTGACGATGGCCCCCCGACCCAGTTCGTCAAAGGCGTAACGTACGTCGACAGCGGCGCCCCCCTGGGCCCCGTAGCCAGGGACCAGAAAGAAGGTCTTGTCCAAGCGGCGGCGCAGTTCCTTGAGAACGGAGGGGTGAGTGGCCCCGACCACGGCCCCCAGGGCCTGATAGTGGTATTTGCCCTCAGAACCCTGGCCCCAGCGTTGGATAAGGTCACCCATGACGGTGTACACCAGCCGGTCCCCGGCCACAATGTCCTGGAGCTCTATAGATGAGGGGTTAGAGGTCTTGGCCAGCACAAAGGCGCACTTGTCCCACTCGATGCAGTCCTTCAAAAAGGGTTTGATGGCGTCCGAGCCCATGTAACCGTTTAGGGTGACACAGTCGGCGTCGAACACGGGGCAGGCAGTACCGCCCACCTGGGCGGTCCCCAGCCAGGCCTCGCTGTAAGCGGCGGCAGTGGTGCCGATGTCACCCCGCTTCACATCGGCAATAACAAACAGGTTCTTTCCCTTGGCGTAGGAAATGATCTCCTCCAGTGCTTTCATTCCTCGCCAGCCCATCATTTCAAAGTAGGCAGACTGGGGCTTAACGGCAGGCACCACGTCTGCCAGCGCGTCAATGAGGCCCCTGTCAAACTCTAGTACGGCGTCCGCGGCGGCTTCCAAGGTCTCGCCCAAACGGTCCGTATGCTTTTTCAGAATGAATGGGGGAACATACTCCACGCGGGCGTCCAGTCCGGCCACGGTGGGGTTCTTTTTTGCCTTGATCTTGTCCTGAAGTACATCAAACGACATGGTTTAACCCTCCTGATAAATGATATTTCCCCGGGAAATGGTGCATTTGACTTTTCCCCGTACGGTTCTGCCGTGGAAGGGAGTGTTGCGGCCTTTAGATACGAATTGATTTTTGTCGATGGTCCACGCCTGGTCCGGGTCGAAGATGACCAGGTCAGCGTCCTGACCCACACCTAACGTCCCCTTGTTCAGCCCCAGTAGGGTGGCGGGGGAGGTAGACATCAGTGCCAGGACCCGGCTCAGATGAAGTAAACCGCTGTGGTACAGCCCAGTGAGGGCTAGGGCCAGGGAGGTCTCTAGCCCCACCATACCGCTGGGGGCGTCTGGCAGGGGTTTAGACTTTTCCTCGGCAGTGTGGGGGGCGTGGTCGGTGACGATGGCGTCAATGGTGCCGTCCACAATGCCTGCTCGAACGGCCTCCACGTCCGCCTGGGTGCGCAGAGGCGGGTTAACCCGGGCCATGGCGCCTCGGTGGAGTACCTCGTCCTCGGTGAGGGTGAAATACTGCGGGCAGGTCTCGCAGGTGATGTGTATGTCATTGGCTTTGGCCTGCCGGACAATGCCCACACCTTTTTCTGTGGAGATGTGGCAGATGTGGACATGGGCGCCGGTATCCTCAGCCAGCATTACGTCCCGCATAATTTGGAGCTCCTCCGCAACGGCAGGGCGACCGGGGAGGCCCAGCGCTTGGGATATCTTACCCTCGTTAACGGCATAGTTTTGCACCATATCCCGGTCCTCGCAGTGGTCCAGCAATGGAAGTCCCAGAGCTTTAGCCTCAATCATGGCTTGACGGAGCAGGGCCAGGTTTTGAATAGGTATTCCATCGTCCGTGAGGGCGGGGACACCCGCTGCTTTCAGCGCGGCAAAATCGGTGAGGACTTGGCCCTTTTGGCCGACGGTGACTGCGCCGGCGGGGAGGACGCTCACTCCTGTGGATATGGCCTTTTCCCGCACCAGGGTTACGATTTCCGGGCAATCGGTGGCGGGGCGGGTGTTGGGCATGGCCACCAGTGTGGTTACACCGCCCCGGGCGGCGGCGGCGCAGCCGGTTGCCACCGTCTCCTTCGCTTCAAATCCCGGCTCACGCAGGTGGACGTGCATATCTACTAGACCAGGTGCCACGACCAGCCCGGAAGCATCCAGCACTTTGGAGCCGTCGGCCTCCAGATGCTTGCTGATCTGGGCAATCTTTCCGTCGTCGAGCAAAACGTCCAGAGTGTCGTCAATATTATAAGCGGGGTCAACGACCCGCCCGCCTCGGATCAAGAGCTGCAAGGATGATACCTCCTAACTATGTTGTATAAAATGCTTTTGTACATTATATAGTATAGAAAGGCCAAGTGCAACGGACAAAAAGAGAGAAAATACCGCTCCGTATGGTCTAAGCTAGGGTAAGATGGACAAGGAAAACGCGGGGCCCCTCTCGGAGTCCCGCGTTTGATGCAAGTGAGCCTGTAAGCCGGGTTCTGTCATTTAAGACAGCCATCTATCTAGGCGCGCCGTCGCCGGTGCGCTCCAGCCGCCTCCTGAACACGACCGGGCCAGCCTGTTGTGTTCCCACGGCGTTGCTCCGGATAGAGTTTACAGCAATGGGCGCTTGACACGCCATTGGGTGAGCTCTTACCTCGCCTTTCCACCTTTTCCCGCCCCGTTTCCAGAATGGGTAGTCTATTTCTGTTGCACTTTTCCTAGGGTTGCCCCCGGCGGGTGTTGCCCGTTATCCTTGCCCTGTGGAGCCCGGACTTTCCTCACGGACGGCCTTTCGGCCTGGCCGCGCGGCTGTCCAGCTTACTTGCAATTTTGATTGTACTTCATTTTTAGGTGATTGTCAAATGGAATTGAATGGGGTATAATACCTTAGTATGCGGAATTTGCCATTGAGGGACTTAGGTTCAAAACCGATGATTTGGAGGTTCGGATATCAGTGGAATCCATATTAAAAGGATATTTTAACTCGCTCAAGGGGAAAAAAGTGACGGTGATTGGCCTGGGGGTGTCCAACCGACCGTTGGTGGAGGGGCTGCTGGACGCGGGTGTCAAAGTTCTGGTGTGCGACAAGCGGCGGCGGGAGGACTTTGGCGGCCTCATCGAGTCGCTGGAACGCCGGGGAATGACTGCCGCCCTGGGCCTGGATTACCTGGATCACCTGGAGGGGACGGATGTGATTTTTCGCACACCCGGCCTGCGGCCTGATGTGCCCCAGATCGAGAGGGCTGTGACGGCGGGGGCAGAGCTGACCTCGGAGATGGAGGCGTTTCTGGATTTGTGCCCATGCCGAATGATTGCGGTGACCGGGTCGGATGGTAAGACCACCACCACCACTATTATTGCGGGGCTTCTGAAGGCGGCGGGCTACCGCACTTTCGTGGGCGGCAACATCGGTCATCCGCTTTTGTGCCAGGTGGATGACATCCGTCCAGACGACATGGTAGTGCTGGAGCTGTCTTCTTTCCAGCTGATGACGGTGCGGCAGAGCCCCAGCATCGCGGTAGTCACCAATCTGGCCCCCAATCATCTGGACGTACACAAAGATATGGACGAATATGTCAACGCCAAACGGAACATTTTTGCCTATCAAGATTCTGGCGACCGACTGGTGCTCAACGCTGACAACGAGATTACAGCGGGTTTTGCGGCCCGGTCCAGGGGTACAGTCACGCTGTTCAGTCGAAAAAAAGCGCTGGAGGGCGGCGTATATTTGCGGGATAAGATAGTGATCTGTGCAGGCCGTCCGGTGCTGACTACAGACGATATCCTTCTTCCTGGCCTGCACAATCTTGAGAATTACATGGCCGCTATCGCAGCGGTGGACGGGCTTGTACCTGATGAGGTGATCCAGGAGTACGCCCGTAACTTTGGCGGAGTGGCTCACCGCATCGAGCTGGTGCGGGAACTGGACGGAGTGCGGTATTACAACGACTCCATCGCATCCAGCCCCAGCCGGACCATCGCGGGGTTACGGTCCTTTAAGCAAAAAGTTATCCTCATCGCGGGTGGCTACGACAAGCACATCCCCTATGATGCGCTGGGACTGGAGATCACCGCGTCGGTCAAAACACTTCTGCTGACAGGGGATACCGCCGAAAAAATCAAGGAGTCAACTTTGGCCGCTCCTGACTATCAGGAAGGAGAACCCGAGATTTTTGACTGCGTCGATTTGCAGGAAGCGGTGGAGAAGGCCAGGGGATTGGCCCGGTCTGGAGATGTGGTCATTATGTCTCCCGCCAGCGCGTCCTTTGACCGGTTCAAAAACTTTGAAGAACGCGGTAACGTTTTCAAGAATCTGGTAAATAGCTTAAAATAATTGAGAAGGAGCAAGGAACAAAGTGGATATCAAACAGATTTTGGAGCGGCTATGTACTGCGGGGGCCCCGTCTGGCTTTGAGTATGCCGCCGCATCGGAGGCAAGGGCTCTGCTGGAGCCGCTGATGGATGAGGTGTGGCTTGATCGGCTGGGAAGCGTTGTAGGTGTGCGTCGCTGCGGTAAGCCTGGGGCAAAAAAGCTGCTGTTGGACGCCCACCTGGACGAGGTCGGGTTGATGGTCACCGGGCATAAAGACGGCTTTCTGCGGTTTCAGGCAAATGGTGTAGATACCCGGATGTTGCCTGACCGGGAGGTTACCATCCTCACTGAGCCACCCATGCTGGGGGTAGTTGCCTGTCTGCCGCCCCATGTGCTGTCAATAGAGGAGCGGGAAAAAGCTCCAGAGCTGAAGGACTTGCTTATTGACGTGGGTCTGAGCGCGAAGGAGGCGGAGCGGCGCATCCCTGTTGGGACTCCCATTGTATACCGGGCGGGCTTCGACTCTCTGGGGGAACGCCAAGTGTGTGCCAAGGCGCTGGACGACCGGGCCTGTTTTATGGCTCTTCTGCGGGCAGCGGAGCTGCTTCAAGATAAAGAGCTGGATGTTGATCTGTACATTTTGGGCAGTGTCTGCGAGGAGTTCAGCGGCGTGGGGGCCAAAGTAGGAGCCCAAGCCATTGCGCCGGATTTCTGCGTGGCGGTAGACGTCACTTTTGGAAGGACCCCGGACTGTTCTAAAGATGAGTCTTTTGCCCTGGGCGGAGGTCCCACAGTGGGCATAGGTCCCAATTGCACCCGCTGGATGAGCCGCCGTCTGCTGGACAAAGCGGAACAGGTTGGCATCGCTGTCCAGAAAGAGGTCATGGAGCGCAACAGCGGTACCAATGCTTGGCCAATGCAGGTAGTCAACGAGGGGATCGCTACCGCTGTGCTGTCCATTCCACTGAAATATATGCACACCCCGGTAGAAGTAGTGGAGCTGAATGATATCGAAAACTGCGCCCAGCTGCTGGCCGCCTTCGCGGTGGATATTGGAAAGGAGAGAGTTATACTGTGATCGAGACACTAAAAATGCTGTGTTCCCTCTCCGGTGTGTCCTCCTGTGAGGACCAGGTACGGAACTATATCCGCCGCCGGGTGGAGCACCACGCTGATGGTGTACGTACGGACGCGCTGGGCAATCTCATTGTGTTTAAGCGGGGTACGAAGGCCACCGGGAATAAGTTAATGTTGTGCGCCCACATGGACGAGGTGGGTCTCATTATCAAGTCGGTGACGGATGAAGGCTACCTAAAATTTGGCTGTGTGGGTGGCATTGACCGCCGTATCCTGTTGGGTAAGCGTGTTATGGTGGGGGAGAAGGCTGTCCCCGGCGTCATTGGATTAAAGGCTATCCACCTGACCACCCCAGAGGAGCGGAAAAAAGTGCCTAAGCTCACCGACCTCTATATCGACATCGGCGCAAAAGACAAGGAGGAGGCTCTGTCCCAGGTGGATTTGGGGGATATTGGAACCTTTGTTAGTGACGCGGTGGAATTTGGCGACGGAATGCTCAAGGCCAAGGCCATTGATGACCGAGTAGGCTGTGCCGTCATGGTGAAGCTGTTGGAGGAAGACCTGCCTATGGATTGCACCTTTGTGTTCTCGACTATGGAGGAGGTAGGGACTCGAGGAGCTTTTGGCGCGGCTTTTTCTGTGACGCCGGAGATAGCTCTAATTCTGGAGGGTACTACCTCCGCTGACACCCCCGCGTTGGAGCCGGAGCGTCAGGTGTGCTGGCCCGGAAAGGGACCTGCTCTGGCCTGGATGGACGGGGGCGCCATCTACGACCGGGAGTTATTTGAGCTTTTGCGGAGCCTAGCGGAACAAAATGGTCTGCCCTGGCAGATGAAGCACTATCTGTCCGGCGGCACTGATGGACAGGCCGTCCAGCGTACCAAGGCCGGAGTCCGGGTTACGGGTATTTCGGCGGCAGTGCGTTATCTCCATGCGCCCAGCAGTGTGTGCAGCATTTCCGATGTGGAACAGATTCTTGCCCTTGCCCGGCTGTTTATCCAGGCTGTGGCGGAGCGATGATAGGAGGTCTTCTGATATGGATATGATGAAAACTTTGACGGAGTTGGTCTTCGCTTTCGGTCCTTCCGGCTGTGAACGGGACATTTCCCAGGTCATCGAGAAGCTGGCCAAACCCTATGTAGACGAGATTTCCCGGGATACCATGGGTAACTTGATTTGCCATAAAAAAGGGAGTGGTCCCAAGGTGATGTTCTCCGCCCACATGGATTCCATTGGGTTTGTGGCTACCCACATCGACGAAAAGGGCTTTGTCCATGTGGGGATGCTGGGCGGTGTCAGTGCCAGAGAGGTGATGTATACGCCGGTACGTTTTCAAAACGGTACAACTGGCTTGATTTGCGCCAAAAGTGACGCTGATTGGGACAAACTGAAGATAAGTGATCTTTTCATTGATATCGGCGCAACCAACGAGGACGAGGCGAAAAGGTTGGTCCAAGTGGGGGATGCAGCGGTATATGATGCACCTATCCGACAGGCAGGGAAGAGGGTAATTTCCCCTTATCTAGATGACCGGATCGCCTGTTTGGTGCTTCTCGCAGCAATGGAGCAGCTGGAAAAAACAGATAACAACCTATATTTTGTGTTCTCTGTCCAGGAAGAAGTGGGCGCCCGCGGGGCCAAAACGGCAGCTTGGGCCATCGACCCGGACTATGGCATTGCGGTGGACGTCACCGGTGCGGATGACGAGCCGGAGCGCAAGCATCAGGCCAGTTGCCTGTGCGGCAAGGGCGCGGCAGTGAAGGTGATGGACCGTTCTGTCATCTGCTCTCCAGCGCTGGTGGAGAAGCTGATGGCGCTGGCAGAGGAGAAGGGCATCCCCGCTCAGCGGGATGTACTCCAATTTGGCGGCACAGACGCCGGACCCATCCAAGCCACCCGAGGTGGCGTGTATGCTGGGGGCATCTCCATCCCGTGCCGGTACACCCACACGCCCACGGAGCTGGTGGATTGGAACGATGTGAATGCCTGCGTTGACTTGGTGGAGGCTTTCGCAACCTGTATGCTAGAGAAATAAGAAGAAACCAAGATAGGACGGTATTTGTCAATGGATTTGCCTTTACAGATTTCGGAGCGGGTCAGGGCTCTGTCCGTCCAGGCGGAGCAAGAACTGGAGGTGCAGTTAGCCCGCATCGACACCATTGCCCAGGTTAACACCCAGCGGGTGCTGGCCGCATTTCAGGAGCACCGGGTGGCGGAGAGCTATTTTGCTGGCACTACCGGCTATGGTTACGATGATCTGGGCCGGGACAAGCTGGATGAGATTTATGCAGACCTGTTCGGAACAGAGGACGCTTTAGTGCGCATTCAGTTTGTCAATGGGACCCACGCCATCACCTGTGCCCTGTTTGGGGCATTGAAGGCGGGCGATATTCTGGTGTCCGCCGTAGGCGCGCCCTATGATACTCTGTTGGGTGTAGTGGGCGCTGTGGATAAGGGACATGGCTCTTTGAAGGATTATGGCGTGGGGTATCGTCAGGTAGAGCTAGTGAACGATGCTCCTGACAAGGAGGGATTGGCCCAGGCGGTGTGTGACCCCCAGGTAAAAGCGGTGCTCATCCAGCGCTCCAAGGGGTATGCGACACGGGCATCCTTGTCTGTGGATGAAATTAGGGAGCTTTGTGTTGTTGTGCGGGAAAACAACCCCAATGCCGCCATTTTGGTAGATAATTGCTATGGGGAGTTCGTGGAGGAAAAGGAACCCACCCACGTGGGGGCCGATTTGGTGGTGGGCTCGCTCATCAAAAACCCCGGTGGAGGTCTGGCCCCTACTGGGGCATATATCGCCGGACGAAAAGACCTGGTGGAAGGGGCCGCGATGCGGTTGACCTGTCCTGGAATCGGCAAGGAGTGCGGCTCCACCTTGGGAAACAACCGTTTGCTGTATCAGGGATTGTTTATGGCCCCTCACACGGTGGCCCAGGCGCTGAAAACTGCCGTATTTGCCGCCAAGCTTATGGAACTGCTGGGTTATGAGACAGAGCCTAGGTCTGATGCGGTCCGCCATGATATCATTCAGATGATTCATCTGGGCGGGCCGGAGGCGCTGAAGCGGTTTTGTAAAGGCATCCAGTCCGGCGCCCCGGTGGACTCCTATGTCACCCCGGAGCCGTGGGATATGCCGGGTTATGACAGCCAGGTCATCATGGCGGCGGGGGCGTTCATTCAGGGGGCTTCCATTGAGCTGTCCGCCGATGCGCCCATGCGGGAGCCGTATACCGTTTATCTCCAGGGCGGTCTCACCTATGAATCGGGCAAGACCGGTATCCTTCTGGCGGCGGAGGAGCTGCTGAGGGCATAGGCCGAGCTATTTAACGCATACAGTTACCTGATAGAAGGTGACTGTATGCGTGTAAAGGCAAAACGCTTGCGTGTTATTTTGCGTCAGCGTGAACTGCGGACGGCAGCGCTAATATTGGGGGCATTGGTGGCGGCTGGACTGCTCCTTCAGAATTTGAATAGTCGGTTGCTGCCGGTTTTAGAGGCCAAGGCGTCCAGTCAGGCCGCCAATCTGATAACCCAAGCTATCAACATCGCGGTGGACAACTGCCTCCAGGAAAATGACATGAGCTACGGGGATTTTGTTACAATTGCCACAGATTCAGCAGGAAAAGTGACAGCCCTTACCAGCAATACCGCAGCAAATAGCCGCTTCAAACGTCAGGTGGTGGAGGCGGTCATCCGACAACTCAACGGCCTGGACAGCGACGCACTGGGCGTCCCCCTCGGAACGCTGACAGGCCAACCGATGCTGTCTGGTGCAGGGCCTTGTGTACGGGTGCGAGTGGACTCAGTGGGCGAGGTCACCGCGGATTACACCAATTCTTTCACCTCCGCTGGAGTAAACCAGACACTACATCAAATCTGTTTGGACATTACGGCCACGGTGCGCTTGTTCCTTCCGGGGAATATTATCCCGGTATCGGTCAGTAACAGTGTGTGCGTGGCAGAGACTATAATTGTAGGAGAGACGCCCGATACCTATTTGAATTTGGATAAGGGGAACAACTGAAATGGACATCGAAACTCAGGCCAAACAGCTTCGACAGACGCTGAACGAGCATAACTATAACTATTATGTGCTGGATGCACCCAAGATCTCCGACTTCGAGTATGATCGTATGTTGCGGGAACTGGAAGACTTGGAGGCAGCTCACCCGGAGCTTATCACACCAGATTCTCCCACCCAGCGGGTGGGGGGAAAGGCGCTGGATAGCTTCCAGCAGGTGATCCATCGGGTGCCACTGCAAAGTCTTCAGGATGTATTTTCCCCCGACGAGCTGCTTGATTTTGACCGCCGGGTCCGGGAGAGCGGGATGGAGCCAGAATATCTGTTGGAGCCCAAAGTGGATGGACTTTCGGTGGCATTAGAGTATGAAAATGGTGTATTTGTTCGGGGCGCCACTCGTGGCGATGGCCAGGTAGGGGAGGATGTCACAGAGAATATCCGCACCATTCGTTCCGTTCCCATGAAATTAGAGAATGCCCCTGCTCAGCTGATCGTCCGGGGCGAGGTTTATATGCCTCGAAAGACGTTTGAGCGGCTTAACGAAGAGCGGGAACTGCGGGGAGAGAGTCTGTTCGCCAATCCCCGTAACGCTGCTGCCGGGTCCATGCGTCAGCTAGACCCCAAAATCGCCGCTGTACGGGGATTAGATATGGTAGTTTTCAATATCCAATACACCGACCATGAGCCCTTTGAAACGGATAGCGCTGGGCTGGATTGGCTGCGCTCTCTGCGGTTCAAAGTCATTGACTATCAGCTGTCCGGCGATATGGAGCAGATCCAGTCTGCCATATTCCAACTGGGAGATCAGCGGGAGAAATACCCATTTGATATCGACGGTGCGGTCGTAAAGGTGAACTCCTTAACATGGCGTGATGCAATGGGGGAGACGGCCAAATTCCCCCGCTGGGCAGCGGCCTATAAGTATCCGCCTGAGCAGAAGGAAAGCGTAGTGCGGGATATTGTGATTCAGGTAGGCCGCACCGGAGTACTAACCCCCAAAGCGGTGGTATCTCCTGTCCGGTTGGCAGGCACCACTGTAACCAATGCCACCCTACACAATCAGGATTTCATCACCGAGAAGGATATCCGCATTGGGGATACGGTCATCGTGCAGAAGGCAGGGGAGATCATCCCGGAAATCGTGTCCGTAGTGAAGGACAAGCGTCCAGAGGGAACGAAGCCCTATCTGCTGCCTGCGCTCTGCCCAGTGTGCGGTGCGGCGGTGGCAAGGGATGAAGATGGAGCCCACATCCGTTGTACTGGAGCGGAATGCCCCGCTCAGCTGCGGAGAAATCTGACTCACTTTGCCAGCCGGGACGCCATGGACATTGAGGGCCTGGGCCCAGCGGTGGTGGAGGCTTTAGTGAATGCTGGCATGGTCAAAACTCCGGCCGACCTCTACTGCTTGGAGCGGGACAAGGTAGCGGAACTGGAACGGATGGGCCAAAAGTCGGCAGATAACTTGCTGGCTGCCATCGAGAAGTCCAAGCAAAACGACCTGTCCAAGTTGCTGTATGCCTTTGGGATCCGGCAGGTAGGACAGAAAGCGGGAAAAATTTTGGCCGCCCGGTTCGGGTCCTTGGATGCGCTGTCCCAGGCAACTGAGGAGGAGCTCACGGGTATTGATGATATCGGCGGTATCACCGCCCAATACCTGACGAAATGGTTCACTGCACCCCAAAGTCAGCACCTAATTGCCGCTTTGAAAGAGGCTGGAGTGAATATGGAAAGCCAGACTATACCTGTGGGGGACAAGCTGGCGGGGATCACCTTCGTGCTGACGGGGGAGCTGTCCAGCTGCTCCCGCAAGGAGGCAGGGGAGAAGCTGGAGGCCTTGGGAGCCAAGGTGTCCGGCTCCGTATCTAAGAAGACGGGGTGTGTGGTGGCCGGGGAGGCCGCGGGCTCCAAGCTACGCAAGGCCCAGGAATTGGGCATCCCAGTGTTGGACGAAGAACAGTTCCTTATTCTAGTTGGGGAGCGGGACGGAGATGGTGAGGCCCTGTTGGCTCAGCTGAAAAATAGAAGTTAAAGAGGGAATGACCCATGGAAATCAAATTTGCGGACCGGATGAGGGATTTTCAGCCGGGAATTTTCAATGTGCTGGATGACCGGAAAAATGAGCGGCTGGCGCAGGGAAAGCTGGTGTATAACCTGTCCATCGGTACGCCGGACTTTCTGCCCGAGCCCCATATTGTGGAGGCACTAACCCAGGCAGCATCTGATCCGAGCAACTACCGCTACTCGTTGGGGGAGACTCCCGAGCTGGTAGACGCGGTACAGTGGTGGTATCAGCGGCGGTATGGCGTGGAATTGAGCCCGGATGAGTTGATGGCGGTGTATGGTTCCCAAGAGGGGTTGACGCACATCGGCTGGACTATGTGCGATCCTGGAGACGTGGTGCTGGTGCCAGATCCTGGCTACCCTATTTTCGAACTGGGACCCTATCTGTGTGGGGCGGAGTGTGTGCACTATCCGCTGATGGCTGAGAACGGCTATTTGCCTGATTTGGAGCATTTTGATGAAAGCCTAGCAGAGAAAGCTCGGTTCATGGTAGTGTCTTATCCGGCTAATCCGCTGGGAATGACTGCACCAGATGAGTTCTATGCCAAAGTGATTGACTTTGCAAAAAAATATCATATCGTCATCGTCCATGACAATGCCTACTCCGATATTATCTTTGATGGACGGGTGGGCAAGTCTTTCCTGGCCTTTGAAGGAGCAAAAGAGGTGGGCGTGGAATTTAACTCCCTATCCAAGACCTATAACCTCACCGGGGCTCGGGTATCCTTTGTGTTAGGGAATCGGAAGATCATAGGAGCATTCAAGCGGCTCCGCTCTCAAATCGACTATGGGATGTTTTTGCCCATCCAGCACGCGGCTGCGGCAGCCCTCAATGGGCCGCAAGACAGCGTGGCCCGGAACCGGATGGAGTATCAGGCTCGGCGGGATGCTCTGTGTGGCGGACTACGGTCTATCGGTTGGAATGTGCCGGACAGCCAGGGCAGTATGTTCGTCTGGGCGCCGATCCCAGCAGGGTATACCGATTCAGCACAGTTCTGTTTTGAACTGTTGGATCGTACCGGATTGCTGTGTACACCTGGCGCCGCCTTTGGCAGGCTAGGGGAGGGGTATGTGCGCTTTGCGCTGGTGTTACCGGTTTCTACTATGGAGGAAATCGTCTCGGCGGTCAAGGTTAGTGGTATTTTGGGGGTAAATCATGAGTAAGGGTAAGGCCAAGACTCAGAGCAGGGCCCGGAGGAACCGGAAACCTTTAAACCTGTTGTCTGCGGTGGTGTTTGTCCTGCTGTTGATGCTATTCGCATGGCTACGGATACAGGTGCAGGATGAAGCACCGTCGATTTCGTTGAGTGAGATTCCGGAATATGCCGGGGAGCCTTATGTGATTCTTCAAGGTAATCAACCGGATTTTGACCTTGAGGATTTGACACTGGAGCCATTTGAGAACTATAGTGAGTTGGATTCATTGGGGAGGTGTGGCGTGGCCTATGCCAATATCTGCCTGGATACCATGCCTACGGAGCCCCGGGGGGAAATCGGACAGGTGAAGCCCACGGGGTGGCAAACGGTAAAATATGACTGCGTAGATGGGAAATATTTATACAATCGCTGCCATCTCATCGGCTATCAGCTGGCGGGAGAGAACGCCAATCGGCAAAATCTTATTACAGGAACCAGATACTTAAATGTCACTGGGATGTTGCCCTTTGAGAATATGGTGGATGACTACGTGGAGGAAACGGAAAACCATGTGCTCTACCGGGTAACGCCTATCTTTGTTGGCAGCAACTTGGTGGCCAGCGGTGTTCAGATGGAGGCCTTTTCCGTGGAGGATGAAGGGGAGGGTGTCTGTTTCAATGTCTATGTCTATAACGTTCAGCCTGGTGTAGTTATTGACTATGCTACAGGTGATAGTTGGGAAGAATGAATGAAAGAAGCGCCCACCTAGGATTTGAGATGGGCGCTTCTTTGCTTATTTGTCGAAGGCTGGGTTGGTAAAATAGACGTTTTTTTGGTCCATCCGCTCCTTGGCTAAGGCAATCGCTTCGCCGAAACGCTGGAAATGAACGATTTCCCGCTCCCGCAGAAAACGGATGACATTGTTCACGTCCGGATCGTCGGATAAACGGAGAATATTGTCATAGGTAAGACGGGCTTTCTGCTCTGCAGCCAAGTCTTCAGTCAAATCTGCAATAATGTCGCCGGTGATCTGCATGGTAGAGGCAGACCAGGGATACCCAGACGCAAACTGAGGATACACACCAGTGGTGTGGTCCACAAAGTAGGCATCAAATCCCGCAGTCTTGATCTGCTCCTCGTTTAGATTCCGAGTGAGCTGATGGACCAGTGTGCCCACCATCTCTAAATGTCCCAGTTCCTCTGTCCCTACCAAGGGGCCAAAAAGTACCAGCAAAAAACCAGATAATTTCAACGGGTGTAATGGGAAAATACTTCGCAGATTTTCACATATTGAAGTGAGCCGCCGAAAATACCCAAGGGCGGGGGAGACGCTTATTCTTCAGAAGGACAAGCCCTGCTGGGAGGTTTGCGTCTGTGTGGCGCTCCCGGAGTAACGTAAAAAGAAGCGGCGCACTTATCTTGACTTTTGGGATAAAAGCTAATATCATGAAGAAACCGGCAGAGGTGCCGACAAACCATCTGAAAGCGGTGTTTTGCCATGAAAACAGCGGAAGAACTGCGCTCTGCCCTACGGGCCATCGACCACAGGAGCTATCCTGCCTACAAATCCCTAGCGGGGAGCTGGTCCTTCGGGAAATACGTCCTGAACATTGAGCACGTCCAGAGGGACCCCTTCGCCGCGCCGTCCCAACTTAGCGTAACTGTGGACAATCGGACAGCGGGCTTCCTGGTAAACTGCTGGGAAACCCCGTGGAACCGTACGGCGTTGGAGGACTACCTTCTTCGCCGCTTTGCCCGTCAGGCGGGGCGGTTCTCCCGGCAGGCGAAGGGCTCCGGCAAAAGCGGTGTGCTGGCAGTCACCACCCCCGGCCAGGAGGTATTGGAGCGGACGGACTGTCAAGTGCGTGCCGGGGCTGTCACCCTGCGTTTTGAGGTGGGCTTTCCCGCTAATGGACGGACCATCAACGCCCGGGAACTGGAAAAAATCCTCTTTGACTTTCTTCCTGTCTGCGTGGAGCAGGGCCTGCTATATGCCAGCGCCCCCAAAGGGGAAGTGGAGCAGATCATCCATTTGGCGGAGGACCAGCATTTCATCCGGGAGGAGCTGGCCCGGCTGGAGCTAGCCGCTTTCGTGGCGGACGGGTCCGTCCTGCCCCGGGAGAGCGGTGTGTCCGATCGGCCCATGAAAAACGCCGTGCCCTTCCAGGCCCCGGAGTCCATGGCGGTGACCCTGGAGCTGCCCCACCGGGGCCCGGTCCGGGGCATGGGGATGCGCCGGGGGATCACTCTCATCGCCGGAGGGGGCTATCACGGAAAATCCACCCTGCTGAAAGCCTTGGAGCGGGGCGTCTACGACCACATTGCCGGGGACGGTAGGGAGTACGTCATCACCGACGCCACCGCCGTGAAGATCCGGGCAGAGGACGGCCGTAAGGTGACGGACACCGACATCTCCCTGTTTATCAACCATCTGCCCAGCGGGCGGGACACCACGGAATTCTCCACCCTGGACGCCAGCGGCAGCACTTCCCAGGCGGCCAACATCGCCGAGGCCCTGGAGGCAGGGAGCCGGGTGCTGCTCATGGACGAGGACACCTCCGCCACCAACTTCATGGTGCGGGACGAGTTGATGCAGGCGGTAATCGCCCGGGACCAGGAGCCCATTACCCCGTTCTTGGA
Organism: uncultured Oscillospiraceae bacterium; assembly: GCA_910588625.1. Classification (GTDB taxonomy): domain Bacteria; phylum Bacillota; class Clostridia; order Oscillospirales; family Oscillospiraceae; genus Enterenecus. The sequence continues at coordinate 13,111 of CAJUQN010000007.1, read as the reverse complement.
ACGGGCGCTGGATCTGTGGCATAAAGCTGGGGTGTCCCTGATTCTGGTGGTGGGAAGCTGCGGAGCCTATTTCCACATCGCGGACAAGGTTGTGCAGATGGATGCCTACCACGCCCGGGACATCACGGACCAAGCCCGGGCGGCGCTGGAGGGGCATCCTGTCCCTGGCCTGACCGCACCCGGGTTCCACCTGCCCACCGGGAACCGGGTGATCGACCTGTCTGGGGACAGCCAAACCCGGAAGAATTACCGGGGGGACGGCTATCGGCAGGAGCGGTTGAAGGTCAAGTGCTTCGGCAAAACCGCCTTCTCGGTGGGCGACCGGGAGCTGGACCTGCGCTATGTGGAGCAGCTGGTGGACGGTGGCCAGACCCGGGCGCTGGCCTATATGGCACGCTATGCCCGAGAGCACCTGGCGGGCCGGAACGTGGATGACATTGTGGCTACGCTGGCGAAGCTCATAGGGGAGAAGGACCTGGGGGCGGTCTGCGGCGGCGGAGTGGTTCCCGCGGGACTGACCATGCCCCGGATACAAGAGATTTTCGCCTGCTTTGACCGGTATTGATGCTTGCCCCCTCAACAGTTCCCCGTGTAGACGTAGGTCAGCCAGATACGGGCTTCGTCCGCCAGCCGGTACACGTCCTCCACCGGGGTGGGCGGGCGGTCTTGCATTTCGTATTGAGGGAAGAACCGGGACAGGTGCAGGGGAATATCTGGATTCACCGACGCCAGCCATTGGGCCAGGGCGTGAATTTCCGCCACGCTGTCGTTTTCGCCGGGGACCAGCAGGGTGGTGACCTCCACATGGCACCGCTCCGCCGCCAGGGTGATGGAGCGCTTCACGGTGTCCAGATCGCCGCCCAGGCGGCGGTACCACGCCAGGGTGAAGCCCTTGAGGTCGATGTTGGTGGCATCCAGGAGGGAGAGAAGTTCCCGCCAGGGCTGTTCCGCAATGGTGCCGTTGGTGACCAGCACATTGTCCATGCCCCGATCATGGACAAGGGCGGCGCAGTCCCGGACGTACTCGTAGCCCACCAGAGGCTCGTTGTAGGTATACGCCACGCCGATGTTTCCCTGGGAAATCAGCTCTTCTGCTTTGTCCGCCAGCTGCTCCGGGGACACGTCCACCGTTCGGATCATACCGTCCCCGGCCATGGAAATCTCATGGTTTTGACAGAAGGAACAGCGGAGGTTGCAGCCGAAGCTGCCCACAGATAGAATCAGGCTCCTGGGCCGGAAACGGCGCAGGGGCTTTTTTTCGATGGGATCCAGGGCCAGGCTGGTGAGCTTTCCGTAGTTCAGTGGCACAACGGCCCCATCCCGGCAGATCCTGGCCCGACAGAAGCCGGTCTGTCCCTCTGCCAATTCGCAGCGATGGAAGCACAATTCACATCTCGCGCTCATGTGTGCCGCACCACCTCAAACCGTTCCAGGGTGTACTTCTCCTGAGTGCTGATACCGCCCTTCTGGCGGGCGATATCAATTTGCTGTTCCACCGTGTCCACGCCGTCCAGGTCGGGGAGCAGCAGGCCCCGGCGGTTTCCGCAGGACACAATGACACCATATTTTTTCACGTCCAGCTGGGCGGGGGAGGAGATGGGCTCCGGCTCTCCCAGCACGTCCACGCTGTACTCCAGCTGATCCAGTTCCCCGGTGCCTACAGGCGGGAAACGGGGATCCCGTGCCCCGGCGGATACGGCGTTCTGCACGATCTCCCAGGCCACGCTGCCAGTGGTGGGGCCGGTGGTGCCGATGCAGCCCCGGAGCTGCCCGTGGGCGTGGAGGGATACAAAGGCCCCGGCGGTCTTGGTTGTCATCCCGGCGGGAAGGCCGTCCGGCAGATGTTCCATCCGTTTGCCCGTCCGCACATAGGTTTCCAGTGACAGTCGGGCCAGCCGCACCCAGGGGTCCTCAGCGGCCTTGCGCTCCGCGAGGCGGATACGCTCCATCTCCTCGCACTGGGCGGCAAACCGGCGGTTCTCGTCCGGGCCGGTGACGGTGAAAACGGCCACGCCATAGCCTACGCCGGTGACGCCCTCATAGCTGAGCAGTTCCGGCATCACGCCCAGGCCGTCCAGCGCCCCGGCCATGATCTGGAAGGAGCGTAGGCCGCACTCCGCCGCCCGGTCGCACAGGGCCGGGTCCATGGTGAGAAATTGCAGGAAGTCCCCGGATTCCATGGCGGCGGTGACCCGGCGGTCGAACACCGGCCCCTCCGGGGCATAGCCATAGGGGCCGTCGTCCCGGAGCTTGTGGGACAGGTCGCCGCTGGCCACAAACACCGCCCTGCGGCCCAGCTTGTCCACTGCTTTCGCAATACACTGTCCCAGTTGATAATGCTGTAAAGGAGAAAAGCATGACAGGCCAATACGAAGAATGGGGCAGGTGCTCCTGGCCTCCCGGAGGAAATAGAGGGGCAGGAATGTGCCGTGGTCCAGGGACGGGTCTCGCTCCCCCAGCGTCCCGGCCTGGAGGCCCGCCGCCTCGGCCCGGCGGATCAACTCCTGCCGAAGTTCTGCGTCATACTTCACCGAAAGCTGTGTCTGAGGTGCGCCGAAGGAGGCCATGCTCCCGGACGCGCCCGAGCCGGGGGAGATGTGGAAATAGTCGGCGTACATGACGGCGTGCGGGGATGAGATGATCAAAACCTCCGGCTCCCATTCCGCCACCCGCCGGGCGGCAGCGCGGTACGCGTCAATGGTGGCCTGGACCTGTTGCTCCTGGCCCCGGCCTACGGTGGGGATGATGAGAGGGGGGTGTGGTACAATGACGGCTCCGATCATTGGCATTTTAATCGCTCCTTCATAATAAAACATTGGCAAGTGGAATCGCTTCACAGAACCATAACCAGCGTGCCTGCGCCAATCAGGAGACATCCAATGGCGGACTTGGGCGTGAACTTCTCGTGGAGAAACACCCCCGCCATCACCAGCGTGATGACCACGCTGAGTTTGTCGATGGGCACCACCTTGGACACCTCGCCAATCTGGATGGCGCGGTAGTAGCACAGCCAAGACGCGCCGGTGGCCAGTCCGGACAGGATGAGGAACAGCCAGCTTTTACGGCTGATCTCCGGGATGCCGCCCTGGGTGTTGGTGAGGAACACCATGCCCCAGGCCATGGCCACCACCACCATGGTGCGGATGGCGGTGGCCAGGTTGGAGTTGACGCCGTCGATGCCCACCTTGGCCAGGATGGAGGTGAGCGCGGCAAATACGGCGGACAGCAGCGCAAAAATGAACCACATGCTTATCACTCCTATGAAGATTCTGCCCATAGTGTAGCACGCCAGAGGCTACATTACAATTCTGAACTTGGATGAGGTATTTTCAAGAGAAGGATTATGTGATAAAATGACAAATACAATGCTGATGCTGCCAACAAGCAGGAGAAACCGATCAATGTGTCGAAAAGGAGTGCTGAGCGTGACAGGCAATCAGATGTTAATTATCGATCAATTTCGGGAATGCTTAAAGGATGTGCCTTTGGGGACGAGGATGAAGCGGCAGGAGATTATTAATCTTATCCATGAAAAATTTGGAACGAACCCCTCCAGTATTATCCCCAGCGACTATTGCTACAATATGATAAATCAGGGGATTTCTGATCATCATGCGGCTTTTTTCCTGAACGTTGGAACCGGCCTCTACGAGTATGTCGGCGAGGGGTACCGCCGCCCCACGATTGAGGATGTTATTTCTGCGTACAAGGCAGACTTTCCCCGCAGGGATGATGAAGAACGGTATAAATGGGAGGTAATCAGCCGCTACAAAAAGTATTGGAATATAGAGGCTGAGGATTTTGCCGGGATGCTTCGGGAGGCATTGCGCTGGGCAGGGGAGAAGTATAAGCGTCCGCGGGACGGTAAACAGGACGGCGGAAATTTGCTGACCTCCTCCATGTACTATCCCTACAAAATGATCTGTGCTTTTGCCCTGCAGGAGCCGGAAACTGTCCGAAAGCTGTTCAGAATTCTTTTGGATGAGAGCAGGCCGTTGTCCCTGCGATATACTGAATTTCGGGATGGCTGTGATAAATGTCTGGAGCGGTATCGAAACTCTGATCCAAGCCGAAGAAAGGCAAATAATCACTATCAGGATTTACGGGCAATTTCCGTTTATCTTGCATTTGAGTATCCTGAGAAATACTATCTCTACAAATATACAATGTATAAAGACTTTGCGAATCTGCTGGGTTTCCAATCGGTTCGGCAGACGACCCAAGGGAGTAAAGCCGAACTGGCACTGACGGAATACAGCAAACTTTGCGAAAAAGTTCTGGAAGCTGTCCAAAAGGATGCCGGTCTGCGGGAGATGAGCAAGGCACGGCTGGACGAAGCTTGCTATCAGGATCCGGCATTCCATCTTCTGACGATGGACATTATCTATTATGGCAGCCAGCTGGCGCAAGAGGAGGCATGCAAGGTAAGCGGAATTCTCAGTGGGCAGGGGAGCTCTAGGGTAGACACTGGCAAGAACACGATTTTATATGGCCCTCCCGGCACCGGAAAGACCTATCACACTGTGATCTATGCAGTTGCCATCATCGAAAATAAACCCTTGGCCGAGATTCAGTCGGAACCGTATGAGAATGTGATCAAACGCTATGGTGGCTATAAAGCGGACGGCCTGATTGAGTTCACTACCTTCCACCAGTCCTATGGATATGAGGAGTTCATTGAGGGGATCAGGCCGATTATGGAGCAGGGGGATGAGGACGCAAAAGGGATTGAATATGAAATCGCTCCCGGCGTTTTCAAATCCTTTTGTGATCGTGCAAGCCAGCCAATCGCAAAGCAGGATCGCCAGGGATTCGGGCTGAATGATGCTCCCGTTGTGTGGAAGGTGTCCCTGTGGGGAACGGGAGAGAATCCTGTCAGGACAGAATGCATGGAGAATAACCATATTCGGATTGGCTGGGACGGCTATGGGGAGATGATTACAGACGAAACCGAGTATTTTGACGGCGGCCGTAATGTCTTGAATGCCTTTATAAATCGGATGAAGGTGGGTGATCTGGTATTTTCCTGCTATAGCTCGACTACTGTTGACGCGATCGGTGTGGTCACGGGCGAATACGAATGGCATGACGAATACGAGGAACTTAAGAGGTTGAGACAGGTAAAGTGGCTGGTAAAAGGCATCTATGAAGATATCACCACGTTGAATGGCGCAACGATGACACTCGCTTCAGTCTACAGACTCAATATTTCTGCCGCTGATGCAATGGCGTTGGTGTTGAAGCATTTTAAAGGCCAGCCCAAAGCACAGCCAAACAGCAATTATGTCTTTGTGATTGATGAGATCAACCGTGGCAATATTTCCAAAATTTTTGGGGAGTTGATCACACTGATGGAACCATCGAAGCGGATTGGGCAGCCGGAAGGGACAACGGCTAAATTGCCATATTCACAAAAACCCTTCGGTATCCCGGATAACGTGTATCTGATTGGCACCATGAACACGGCCGACCGCTCCATCGCTACCATAGATACAGCCCTGCGCCGCCGCTTCCGATTTAGGGAAATGCAGCCTGATCCTAAAGTGCTGGAGGGCGTCAGCGTGGAGGATATCTCCATCAAGGAGCTGTTGGAACGCATGAACAAAAAAATAACCGTCCTCTATGACCGGGAACATACGATTGGCCATGGTTATTTTATGCCGCTCAAGGATAACCCGGCTATTGAGCAGTTAGCGGATATCTTTGAGAATCAAATCATACCGCTGCTCCAGGAGTATTTCTACGATGACTATGAAAAGATCCGGCTGGTGCTGGGCGACAACAACAAAGATACGCAGGCAGAACAGTTCATTATCGCGAGAAGCGTTAACTGCCCGGAGCTGTTCGGCAATACGGATATGGACTTGGAGGAAGCTTTCTCTTATGAGATCAACCGGGCCGCTTTTGACAACATCGATGCTTACCGCTCTATTTAGTGATGACACGGGTGCAAAAAGGTGTATTGAGGTATCGCTATGAACAAAAGGAATCTGATCCCCATCAGAGAATATGAATCTTTTGTATCAGACAGGGAGGCAGCCGGGTGCATCACCTTGCCGGAACACACGTTTGAGCAGCTTGAGAAATTTCTGCTTTTGAACCGGGGCAGGGGGGATGACGCGCTGGAGCTGATGGGCCTGTCGGCCCGCAAAGGGATTGGCAAAATGATCACCGCAAAAAATTACATCGGCCTCATCGCAATGAATGATGGCACCATGATTGAGATCCTTCCAAAGATTTGTTCCAAAACGGGCGATGGAGATAGCCGGGTCAAAAGGCTGGTCGTAGAGATGTTGAGGTCACTTCGCGATATGCCCTACAAATCTGTCCAGACCGCCCACGTCAACGTTGATAGGATGAACCTCTTTGAAATTTTCATCAGAATGTTCCTTGATGAAGTGTTCGCCATCGTCAAGCGCGGCTTGCAAAGCGGCTATAAAGCGGTGGAATCCAACGAGAACACGGTGAAAGGGAAGATCGTTTTCCCGGAACATATCAAACGGAATTTCGCCCACAAAGAGCGTACATTTGTAAAGTTCGACGAATTCAACCATAACCGTCCGGAAAACAAGCTGATCAAAGCGGCGCTATTGTATCTTTACCGCAAAACAACGTCCATTCGGAATAAAGCGGATATAAAAACCCTATTGAACATGTTTGCCGGGGTGGATGCTTCGACAGACCATGAGGGGGACTTTATAAAATGCGTTTCGGAGCGGAACATGTGGGATTATGAAACGGCACTTCTCTGGTGCAGGGTATTCCTCACAGGCAGGAGCTTTACTTCCTTTGCCGGATCCGAGGTGGCTTACGCCCTGCTTTTCCCAATGGAAATCCTGTTTGAACGTTTTGTTGCCCTAAAACTCAAAAAGCTCTTATCGGGAAACGAGTTCCAGGTATCTGTCCAGGACAGGACATATCACCTGTTTGACGATCCGGACAAACGTTTTTCCATGAGGCCGGATATCGTTGTAAGACGCAAATCAGATGGGGTCATTTTTGTCATGGACACCAAATGGAAGCTCCTGTCCAATGCAAAAGCCAACTACGGCATTGCCCAAGCGGATATGTACCAGATGTATGCCTATCAGAAAAAGTACGCCGCAAACTCTGTTATCCTGCTTTATCCGATGACAGATATGGTATCGGATAAGGCCATTGAGTTTCACTCTGGCGATGGTGTTACTGTGCGGGTCATGTTTCTTGATTTGTTTGAGCTGGCAGGGAGCCTGAAGAAAATATACACACTGCTTAAAAACTAATGCGGTAAATACAAGGAAGATGGATGATGGAGCATACTCCGTTTCATGACTACTACATATCCAGGATGCTTGAGGAACTATCTGACAAGGATAGGTTTGTGCCGGTGTATGCCTCATCCAACAGCAAAATCTATCCCTTCCAGATTGCGGCGGCGGACTTTGCCATCCGCTCCCCGTATCAAAAAGGCGCGGTGCTGTGCGATGAGGCCGGGTTAGGCAAGAGCCACGAGGCCATGCTGGTTATCACCCAGAAGTGGCTGGAGGGGCGGCGGCGCATCCTGCTGTCTGTTCCCAATGCTGATCTGCTCTGCCAGTGGACGGCGCTGATGGAGCAGTTCTATTCTGTCCCCTACACCGTGCTCTCCACCCGCTCACAGTGGGACGCCCTGGCAACTGAGGACGAGCCCAACCCGTTTCTCCGGGACGCTGTTGTCATCACGACCTATGAATTTGCTGCCGCCAATGAGAATGAAGCCGGGGCCGTGCCCTGGGATCTGGCAGTATTCGAGGAGGCCAACGCCCTCTCAACCGTCTACCAGGAGGGCAATCAACAGGCGAAAGCCCTCAAGCGCATCGCCGGGGGTGCCTTCAAGCTGCTGCTCACCGGGACGCCCATTGAAAAGAATATCATGGATCTCTATGGGCTGATTTGGTTCATCGACGAGACGGTTTTGCCCGACGGTCGGGAATTCCTGGCCCGGTATCTCCGCCGCCCGGAGCGCTACCCCGAGTTGAGCGAGCTGGTCCGGCCCTACTGTTTCCGCACCCTCCGTGCCCAGGCCCAAAGCTATGCCAAAGTCACCCGGCGGGTACTGCTGACCTACGAGTACGCCCCCTCTCCTCAGGAGCAGGCCCTCTACGACCAGATGTACGCCTACGTCAATCAGCCTATAAAGCTGGCCTTCCCGGAGATGGATCAGTATGATCTGGCCCTGCGGCTGCTGGGACTTCACGGCTCCTCCACCGCCGCCATTTTGCAGACCATCCGGGGCGTCATCCGGCGGTTGGAGCAAATGCCCAACTCCGCCGGGGAAGTGGCCCAATGGCGGGAGATGGAACGGGCGGCGCTGGAAGTAAAGCGGGACGCCAAGGCGGCGGAACTGCTGTGCGCCCTCAAGCTGGGCTTTGCCGCCATGAAAAAGCGTGGCGGAGCACGGAAAGCGGTCATTTTCACCGAGAGCGTGGAAACGCAGAATATGCTTCTCCCGCTGCTGGAGAGCGAGTACAAGACCACGCTGTACCGCGGCGGCACGGACTATTCCGCCATCCAGACTTTCAAGGGGGGCGGGGAAGTGCTGCTCACCACCGACAACGGCGCCCGGGGTTTCAACCTGGAGGAAGCTGCCTTTGTGATCCACTACGACCTGCCCTACAACACCCTGAAGCTGGAACAGCGCATCGACCGCTGCCACCGGCTGGGGCAGGAAAACGACGTCCTCTCCCTGGCCTTCATCAACCGGGACAACCTTTCCGACGTGCGAAAGCTGGAGCTGGCCAGCAAGCGGACGCTGGTGTCCGGCGGGGTGTTCGGCCTCACCGACAGCGTGCTGGGCGGGTTCACCAACGACCTGAACGCGGGGTTCCGGGACGCGGAGAGCCGCCTGCGGCCCAGGACTCAGGTGGAGGCGGACTATCAGGAGACGCTCGTGCGCAACGAGGAGGAAAACCGCCGCGCCGTTTCCGCCGCCGAGGACGTGCTGTTCACCACCTTCAGCCGGGAGCTGGCACAGCGGGTCAACCTTTCTCCCAGGTACATCGACAGGCGGGCAAACGAGCTGAATGAGGCTCTTTGGCGGCTTGTAAAAATCTTCTTTTTGCGGTACAATGAGACAAATACCGACTGCGTTTTCGTGATCGATGAGGAAGCGAAAACCGTCACCGCTACGGAATACGAAACTCTGCCAGTGCTGTTTTACTATTGGACGGGTAGCCGGAACCGCCCCTACCGCAGTCAGAAGCAATACGGCATGGGCGGCGGGTTCAAGCCACGGGCGGGGCAGATCACCTTTTCCAGCATCATCGGACAGGGTATTCTCCACGAAACGGAGTGCGCCAACGCCGGGACGCTGACGGTGGAGGGGGACATCGAGTCCTGCCAAATCGGTCTGTACTCCATCACTCTGACCGGCGGCGGCACACGGCGGGAAATACCTGTGCTGTGCGGCGTAATCGACAGCGGCAGGGTACTCAGCGAAGACGAGTGTAAAGCAATCCTGGCCCTGCCTATGCGTGACTGCACCGAGGACGGTTCCCGCTCTCCCCATTGGCTGAAAGGCCGCAGCGCACCCCATGAGTTGGACAAGCTGGTTCCCGTGGGCGCGCTGCTGGAGCAGGAAGCGGAAAAACTCTCCCCCGCCCAAGCGGAGGAGATGGAGCGGATGAAACTGCGCTGTAACGGCCAAAAGGCGGCGCTGGCCCGGAAGCTGGACGGCCTGGAGGTACAAATCCACGCCTTGGAGGCGGAGCGGGAGTCCGTCACCGGCGACCGGCTCAAGCGGCTGTCGTTGGAAAAGGAGGCCACCCGTCTGCGGCGGGAGTTGATGAAGGGCCGGGAGAGCCAGTTCTTTGACGCCATGCGGCTGGATGTGGAACTGGAGGAGCAGATTCAAAAATTCGCGGAACAAGAAAAATTGACGGCCAAGGTTATAAGAGAATTTATGATCGCGGTCACGGGAGGTAACTGATATGGACACAATGGACGGCCTTTCCATGGACCTGGAGCGCGCCAACCTGGACAAGCTCCGCGGGGTGTTCCCGGAGTGCTTTGCCGAGGGCAAGCTGGACATTGACAAGCTGCTGGGGCTGTGCGGGGAGTACATCGACAACGATTTTGAAAAGTACCGCTTCGAGTGGAAGGGCAAGGCGGAGTGCCTGCGGCTGGCACAGAAGCGGTCCGCCGGGACGCTGCGGCCCTGCCCCGGGGAGAGCGTGGACTGGGAGCACACCCGGAACCTCTACATAGAGGGGGACAATCTGGAGGTTTTGAAGCTGCTCCAGACCGCCTATTACCGCAAGGTGAAGATGATCTACATCGACCCGCCCTACAACACGGGGAACGATTTCGTCTACGCCGACGACTTCGCCGACCCCCTGGCCCGGTACAGGGAAGTCACCGCCCAGACCACCAAGTCCAACCCGGAGACCATGGGCCGGTTCCACACCAACTGGCTGAACATGATGTACCCCCGCCTGCGGCTGGCGGCGAACCTTTTGCGGGATGATGGGGTGATTTTTATCTCCATTGATGATGCGGAGATATATAACCTCAAGAAAATCTGTGATGAAGTCTTTGGCGAAGAAAATTATGTTGCAACTCTGGTTTATGACAAGAACCGCAAAAATGACGCAAAATACTTTTCGGTCGGGCACGAATATATGCTTGTCTATTTTAAGAGTGCCGCAACAATTTATGAAAATGGGACTATTTTCAGGGCCACAAAAGAGGGAATTGATGAAGTCAAGTCAGAGTTTGACCGCCTGCGTCAGCTTTACAATGATGATTGGGCAAAAGTAAACGAAGGCTTAAAGGCTCTCTATGCTTCCTGGCCTGTCGATGACGAGCGCAAATCCCTTGCCCGGTTTACTCGTGTAGATGAGAAAGGGCCTTACCGTGATGATGGGAATATTAGTTGGCCAGGTGGCGGTGGTCCCAGTTATGATGTGATTCACCCAGTAACCGGAAAACCTTGCAAAGTTCCGTCAAGGGGCTGGGTATATCCAAATCCGAAACGAATGCAAGAAGAAATCGAGCGTGGGCGAGTCGTGTTCGGGAAAGATGAAACGACAACGCCGAAAATTCGTACGAATCTATTTGAACAGGACAAGGAAGTCATGCGTTCTGTCTGCTTTAGCTATGCACAGACAGCAACACAGGAATTCAACAAACTTTTTGACAATGTGCGCATTTTTGAAAACCCTAAAAATCCAAATGACATTAAAAAACTTGTAGAATATGTTACTGCCCAAAACGATAACGATATTATTCTCGACTTCTTCTCCGGCTCCGCCACCACGGCCCACGCCGTCATGCAGCTCAACGCCGAGGACGGCGGCAACCGCCGATACATTATGGTTCAGCTTCCTGAACTCTGTGACGAAAAAAGTGAAGCGTTCAAAGCGGGCTACAAAAACATTTGCGAAATTGGAAAAGAGCGCATTAAAAGGGCAAATTTAAAGATTTGGAATGATTGTTTTTCTTCTGCTGCCCTTGATTTTGGGATGATTCTTCTTGATAAAGAATTAGAAGATGAGATGGGTGAAAGCGCAGAAAAGAAGATGGATAATGCAGAGTCTTTGGATGTGGGCTTCCGGGTGTTCAAGCTGGACAGCTCCAACCTGAAAACCTGGGACGCCGCGCCCATCGATCCCCAGGCGGAGGACGTGATCGGCGAGCTGGCAAACCGCATGAACGCCATGATCCACCGGGTCAAGCCGGACCGCTCCGACCTGGACATGGTGTTCGAGGTCATGCTCAAGCTGGGCGTGCCCCTGGATTTCCCCGTCAGCGAGGTGTCCATCAACGGCAAGACCGCCTACAGCGTGGGGGAGGACTGCCTGCTGCTGGTGTGCCTGGCCCCGGACATCCAGCCCGGGGACGTGGAGCAGATGGCGGCGTACGCCCCCGCCAAGGCGGTCATCTCCCGGGACAGCTTCGCGGACGATACGGCGATGGCCAACGCCTGGTACATCCTGCGGGACCGGGGCGTGGATTTGAAATTGGTGTGAGGTGGAACGTATGGAGTTTGATATTCAGTACATACGGGACAGCGGGCATTTTGATGATTTTATATTTGCGTATAAAATTGTTGAAAAAGCGTACGTTCAGAACATTGTCGAACATGGTCAAATCTACTTTGGACTGTTGAGGAACTACCGTAAAATGGAGCAGGAAAGCAAGAGTGCGGTGGGAGATGCTGGCGAAGCCACTGTCACAAAACAGGTTCGGGAATATCTAAAAGTTAATGGTGAATATGTAGAGATTCACGGCCCAAATGCGGGATATAATTGCCGGGTAAATGCCAATCAGTGTGCGTTCTGCCTCTATTCAGAAGGCTTAAAATCCTTTGAAAAATTATCGGAAAACAAATATCAGTATACAATCCCCTACTTTGTAATAGAGGCTGTTTGCAAAGATAAAGGGGGAGTGGGCAATTGTGCTATTATAATATTTGATACAAAAGTAATCAGGAAAATATATGATGCACTGAAAAAGAAAAAGCTGCAATTTTCTGGTCAAAAAGTCATTTATGACAATTTTGATTATGTTCCCACAAATAAAGAAATCGGCTCTCCAGAGTATGCGTTAGAATGTTGCTTTCACAAAGACGAAAGATATGCTTACCAAAAAGAATTTAGAATTGTTGCGCTTAATACGGAAGATAATCCGATTGATGATTTGTTTATTCCTATTGCTCCTGATGATTTCCAAGTAGTGGAATTAGTGGACGGCTTTGAATTTCAATGCCTTATAGACATAAGTGCGGAAGTGACTGGCAGAATTGCAAAAGTACGGTTTGATTGTACACATACATTGAAAGCTGTGATAGAAAATGAAGCTTAAATTCAAGAGCCAGAACTTCCAGACCGCCGCCGTCAACGCGGTCACCGGCCTATTCGCCGGGCAGGAGCGCAGCCGCGCCACCTTCTCCGTCATGGTGGAGGGTCAACTCCCGGATCAGACCAGCTTCGGCCCGGCGGAACTGGGAGTGGGCAACGTTCTGCGGCTCTCCGATGAGGCTCTCACCGCCAATATGCGCGCCGTTCAGAAAAGGAACCTCCTGCCCATGACGGACACCGCCGCCTCCCGGCAGTTCTGCGTGGAGATGGAGACGGGCACCGGGAAAACCTAC
>CAJUQN010000006.1 GCA_910588625.1 uncultured Oscillospiraceae bacterium | reverse complement strand
TGCGCTCTTTGCCGCCCAGGAACAGGACGCAGGAGCAGTTGCCGATGATGGTTTCAGCGTGGTCTTTATAAACTGCTTTCAACTGGCTCTGGGTCTGCACCACGATGTGGGCGGATATCTCGCGGGAGCGGATCACGCTGATGAGGTGCTGAAAATTGGGGATTTTCTGGTTAGCGAACTCATCCAGCAGACAGGTGACATGGGTTTTCAATGCGCCGCCGTTCTCCAAAGCCTTGTCGCACAGCACATTAAACATTTGCGTATAGACCATGGCTGAGATGAAATTGAAGGTCATGTCCGTGTCGGACACGACACAGAACAGGGCCGTCTTGCGGTCCCCGATCTTATCCAGCTCCAATTCGTCCCCCTCCATCAGCTCCCGCACCTCTTTGATGTCGAAGGGGGCCATACGTGCGCCACAACTTATCAGGATAGATTTTGCGGTTTTTCCCGCCGCCATCTTATATTTTCGGTACTGACGGACGGCAAAGTGCTCCGGGTTCTTCTGCTCCAGGCGGTCAAACATGAGGTCCACGGCGTTTTTATAGTTCTCGTCCTCCTCCCGCACTTCGGAGGCGTTGAGCATATCCAGCAGGGTGGTCATGTTCATTTCCTCCTCCGGGGCCTCGTACCAGATATAGGCGATGAGGGCCTGATAGTACAGGGCCTCGGCCTTCGCCCAGAAATCTTCGGAACCCTTGCTGTCCTCGCCCTTGGTGTTTTCCATGATGCAGTTCACCAGCTTCAAGATGTCGTTCTCACAGCGGATATATTTGAAGGGGTTGTAGCGCATGGACTGTTTGAAATCGATAGTGTTCAGTATCTTGATCTCATACCCGCCCCGCTGTAACATATTTCCACATTCTTCCAAAACCGTACCTTTCGGATCGGTTACAATATAGCTGGCATTCATCTGCATCAAATTCGGTTTAATGTGAAATCGTGTCTTACCAGATCCAGAACCGCCAATAATCAACACATTTTTATTGATATTGTACTTGGGATTTTTGTTCCTGCCCACCATGATACGTTCTGTCTGGGTGAGCAAAATATTCTGGTCGAACTTGGGATCAATGAACGGGGCAATGTCTTTGGGTCCGCCCCATGAAGCGTTTTGTCAAGTGCTTTTTTAAGTTATTGACGCAAAACTTTTCGGCGCGGCGGGAAACGGGCAGGAAAAGGGGCGCAAAACGCGCCTGTGGACGGTTAGAAGCCGTTTTCGTGGGTAGGTAGTATAAAAACCCTTACCCTGTGGATTTTCGCGTCTGCAACGCCTTAAAAATCAAGCCTTTTCAAGCCCTATTGCGTAACACTCCATTCTGTTCTTTGGAAGAGGTCGGGGGCGAGGGGGCAGCGCCACCGCAAAACCTAACGACTGCCGCCGCAGTAGTGCAGACGGTTTTGCCGTTAGAATGGAGCAGACGAAAGCGGGGCAGGATTGTAAAAATCCTGTTCCCCGTTTTCGGCGGCGAAATGGCAACGGCAAAAATCCAGACGGTCAAGGGTTTAAGAGTGGAGATTTTTTCGCGCTCTTTGCGAAAAAATACTACTCGTCCCTTGACGGTCTGGATAGTCGGAACGGACGTAGAACGGGATTGCTTTTCGTAATTGGCTATGGTATAATTTTCTCCAGTACAAACCGATAAATCAGGAAGTTGTGGGGATGCATGATGAAGAATAAAGACATTGTAAAATATTTCTATGAAGTAATTGTTTCAGAAAATTTACTTAATGAACTTTCTAAATACATATCAGAGGATTGTGTGCAGAGAGCTGGCGAAAAAGAAATTTTCATAGGAATAGATGGAATGAAGCAACATCTTGTAGCACTGAAAAAAACGTATCCCGATTACACCATGAAAATTATTCGCCAATATGTAGCAGGTGATTATGTTATTTCAGAATTTATTATGAGGGGAACGCACAAAGGAAAATTTATTGGAATAACACCTACGAATAAAGTTTTGGAAATTACAGGGGTGGATATTGATAAAGTCATAGACGGAAAAATTGTTGAACATGGCGGTGCTGCGAATACCTTTGAAACCTTTTTTGAACATCATTTGATTAAACCTGTATAAATACAAGTTCCAGTTTATCGGTCTAATAAAAGTCCAAAACCGGGCGGCGGTAATAGGTATTGACTATCCCGCCGCCCTGTCTGTTATCGCTCCATATCCTGCTTTCTGTGGGGCTGTTGTTCCCGCTGTTCCTGCCGCAAGATACTGTAAACGCTCTTTCTGATTTTCTCCGCTTCTTTCACTTCCTCTTTCAATGCAAGATACCGCTGATTGAGTGTTTTCCTCTCGGCGGTCAGCTTGGTGTATTCTTCTTTCCATGCCTTTGTCGGGATTGTGGTCTTGCCGTTCATCACGCCTTTGAGATAATCTTTCGCCGTTGTGAATAAGATTTGCTCGGCTTCGGTCAGCGGCTTCTTTCCCTTACACTTGAAATAAATGTCGGCTTGCTCTAAGTGCTTTTTCAGAGTGCCTAACCGCCGTTCAACGGGTTTCAGTTTCCCTTGAATATCCAGTTGTTCCCCTATCATAGACTTGAATTTTTCATCAAGCCCCGTCATATCCATGATGTTATTAGCTTGCAGGAAATTCAGCATATTTGCCGCGTCTTTGAGGTTATACAACGATTGTGAATATCCCGATTTTCCCGTCTGTGCCTTGCGTGACAAAATGCCTTGAATGTAGTCGGCAAGGGTGGGCGGCTCGGTGTTCTCGGCTTCTTCCTTTAACCAGTTTTGCAGTTTGGAGATACGCGCCTTTAACTGCCGTAACTTCTGGTTAGTCACTTCGATTTCGCGGTTAAGGTCGCCGCGCTCGGTGCGGATGCCGCGCTTCTCCATAGCGGAAGCGGCAACGCCTAAATGGACGGTGGGTATCTGGTCTATCCCTTGCCGTTCATAACTGCGGTGGTCTACGCGCTCCGCGTGTCCGTTCTGCTCCAAACACTGGTTGCAGAGTTGCGCCCATGCCGCCCTCCATTCCTCGGCTTTGGTTTGCTCGTTCCAGTCGGTAGCGGGAATGGATTTGCATTTGTACTGCCGCTTTTTCGGGTCATAGATTTTGTTTCCGTTCCTGTCAAGAATGTACTCCTTTTTCTGCTTCGCTCCCCACTCGCCACACTCGTCAAAAGGGCGCATTGTCAGCATGATGTGGGCGTGGGGATTGCCGCCGCCTGTGTCGTGTATGGCGAAATCGACGCACATTCCCGCCGCCACAAAATGCCGTTTCACATACTCGCGGACAAGGGAAATGCCTTGCTCCCTCGTCAGTTCACGGGGTAAGGCAATTTCAATCTCCCGCGCAAGTTGGGCGTTCTTCGCTTTCTCGATTTTCTCCACTTCGTTCCATAAAACCGCCCTGTCCGCATATTCAGCGGGGGCGTGGTCGGGTAATAAAATCTCAGTGTGGACGACACCGCCCTTGTGGGTGTAGTCGTGGGTCATTCCGTCAAACTCATTTGTGATTTTTTCCCCCGCCCGGTAAGCGGCGGCGGCAACAGCGGACTTGCCCTTGCCGCGGGATATGACTTTGATACTGCAATGGTAGATTGCCACGCGCCGCGCTCCTTTCTGCGGGTAACTCCCGCCGTTCTCTTTTGTGCCGACAGGCACAAAACGCCGTCTGCAAGACCGCACATACCACATCTCATGTGGTATATAAGTGCGCCCTTGCTTTTTGGCAAGGGTAGGGGCGTAAGCCCGTTACCCTTGTAAGCCGCCCCCGTTCATGCTCCCGTCTGCGCCGCCTTCGCGGGCTTTATGGGCGGTTTGGGCGGTGTGTAGTGTGTTACCCTGTGCCGCCGTTTCTGTGCCCTGTACGGGGGCTGTGGGGGCGTTCTGGGCGGTCAATTCGTCCAGTATGCGGCGGGCGTGGTCGGTCATTACAGTTTTTTCAAGGAATGTCTTGAATTGTTCCTCTGTCAGCGGTATGGTGTCGGGGACAAGGCTTTCAAAAAGCCCCATGCGGCGGCATAGGCGTTTTGTCCTGTCCTTGCGCTCCTGTGCCTTTTGCTCCTGCACAAGCTGTCTGCGCCTGTTTTCAAGCTGTCGGATTTCTTCCTCAATGCTCGTGATTTTTTCGGCTTTGGTCTTTGCCACGGGTCAATCGCTCCTTTCATGTCTGGTATGGATTGGATGGGATAGGATTGGATGGGAATGGAATGGATTTTTACAGATAACCGTTTTCCCGTTTTATTCCTGCTTGTCGGCAAGTATCATTTTCAGCAGCTTGTCGCGGAATGTTTCTGTGCTGCTGTGGTTGAAAAACAACTCCGCAACAATGGTCTGCCCGTTCCTCTGCGTTGTGATGATACCGTCCGGCTTTCGGGGCGGGGTGGGCGTTTCTTTCTTTTCTGTCAATAGGTCGCTCCTTTCTGTGGCGCGAAAAAGGGATTTCCCGTAATTGGAAAATCCCTCTCGGCTGTCGGTTATTCGGTTTTATTGTGTAGTCGCGGCGGCTTGCGCCTTTTTCCTTGCCCGGTATTCCCGCGCTTTGATACGGTCATACTCCCGTTGCTTTTCAATATTTTTAGCGCGGTAGGCTCTGGAATATTCCCGGTGGTAGGCGCGGCTCTTTTCCTTTTTCGCTTCTTCGATTTCCTCCCGCATTTTTTTGATTTCCTGCTCTGTCGGCTCTGCAAGCTGTGTCAGTTCGTTCTCAAATCTGCCGATATGGTTGAAGTATATCCCGATATGCTGAATGGCATATCTCGCCCGTTTCTGGTCGCGCTCATGCACTTCAATCCTGCTGATAAACTCGTTGAGAATGGCGGGGGTGAGTTCGGCAAAATCGGCGTATCGTTCTGTCAGCTTCACAAACCTCTGCGCCCGCCCTCCCGCGTTCTCAAAAGCGGATAGCTGTTCTTTGATTTCCGCAAGTTCCTCTTTCAGCGTATAATATTCTTCCGAATACTTCCGCGACATCTGCTCATAACGGTCTTGCTCAATCGTGCCGAGGGCGTTATCCTCGTACAGCTTATCCAGAACCTTTTCGATTTGTTCAAGCCGCGTTGTGATTTGCGGGACGCGCTTTTGCTGTTTCTTTGTCTGGTCGGTCTGCTGTACGGCAAGGCTCTTTTTCACTAAGGCTTCAAAGTCTGCCCGGTTGCTGATGGAGTATTCCGCGATTTTTTTCAGCACGTCCGAAACGGTCTGCATGAGTAAATCCGCGTCCATGATGTGCGGGGAATGGCACTTCGGATTTCTGGCTTTTCCCTTGTGGTACTCACTGCAATAGGCGATATGCCGCTTGCCGCCGTTCCTGTAATCTATCCGTATGTGCATTTTTGCGCCGCAGTCCTTACAGAAAAGCAAGCCCGACAAAGGGTGGATTTCCCCGTCCCCGTTTGGTCGCTTGACAGGGGCGTTTTCTAAAATCCGCTGTACGTTTTCAAAATCAGTGCGGTCGATAACCGGCGCATGGACATTTTCGGTAATCTGCCACTGGCTTTTGTCTACATAGTGGTTTCGTTTGTCGCGGAAATGCTTTGTGGTCTTGAAGTTTACAACGTCGCCGCAATACTCCTGCCTTGTGAGGATACGGGTCAAGGTCGCCTTATTCCATTTGTAGCGGTTTTCCTCGTTCAGCGTCCTGCTTTTTGCCGTTCCCCGCCCCCGGTCTTTCATGTAGAATGTGGGTGTCGGGATTTGCTCATTTTTCAGATATACGGCAATCTGGTTTCGGTTTTTCCCGTCCAGAAACAGGCGGAAAATCAAGCGGACAACTTCGGCGGCTTCTTCGTCAATCAACCAAAAATCCTTGTTGTCGGGGTCTTTGACATATCCGTAAGGGGCTTCGGTTGCGATTGGCTTTCCGCTTGTGCCTTTTGTGCGGATACCCGTTTTTACTTTCTTGCTGATGTCCCTTGCGTACCACTCTGACATGATGTTGATGAACGGCGCAAACTCCAATGTGTCGGGCTTTTCGCTGTCTATCCCGTTGTTTACCGCGATAAAGCGCACGTTGTTTCTGCGGAAAATCTCCATAGCGTTTCCCACTTGGAGATAGTCGCGCCCCCAACGGGTCATGTCTTTCATAATGCACACGCCGACTTTGCCGTTTTCCACGTCCTCTATCATGCGGGAGTAGGCAGAACGGTCAAAAAATCTGCCGCTTTCGTCATCGTCAATGTAGTGCCGGATATTGGTTAATTTTAACTGTCTGGCATAGCTTTCCAGAAATTTCTTCTGGTTCTGTATGGAGTTGCTTTCGCCGCCGTCCCTGTCCTCGTCCCCCACTGATAGGCGGGAGTAAAGGGCTGTGATTTTGCTGTAATCATTCATGTGCATACCCTCCTGCGTCAATATAGGTGTTGCTTACAGTTAAGATTATGCACCTCAACGGGCCGACCCATACTCTACACCCCGGCGGTATTTCTTGGCGTTCTGCGCCTTGAAATACACCGCCAGCCGGACGGCCACAGCTCCGATCAGCCCCACAAGCAGGTCCTGGGGGTGGAAGCTGGGCAGGGGGTGTCCGGTGATGAGCGGACCCAGCCCGGACACCATGCCCATAGCCTGCTCCACCACGTCGGCCCCTTCCGCCAGCCGCCAGCCCTCGCCCACCCGGTCAAAGAACCAGAACAGGAACACATAGGGGAAGTTTTGAAGCAGGAACTTCTTCACATCCAGCTTCACCGCTCCATCTCCCCCTTCTCCCGGTTCTTCGCCCGATCCTGGGCCATCTGCTTTGCCACTTCTTTGAAGTGGCTGAGGCGGGCCAGCAGGGAGGGCTTCTTAGGGATACTGCGGCCCATGGTCTTGGCGGTGTACTCGGCAAAGGCGGCGTTGAGTGCGTCCGCGTCCCTGGATTTGAAGAAAACCAGGTATTTGCCCTCGGCAGGATCTTTTTTCAGCGCAAAATCCACGCCGTACTTCCGGGCCACCCGCTCAAAGGACTTGATATTTTTATCGGTGATCTCAATATTCCGGACCCCCGCGCCCTGCTCCACAAGCTGCTTCACCGTCTGCTTCCCATGGTGGGCCTGGGGGCGCCGGGACTGCTCCAGATAGCGGCGCATGGCCGTTCTCAGCAGGTCGGCGGTGAACCTGCCGCCTGTTTTGCCCACGCTGATAACGAATGCCACGGATTTGTCCCGCACTTCGTCCTGCATGGTGATTTCCTCCTTTCAAAATCGGGCTGGACGGCATTAACGGGCCTCACCCCCTTTGGGCGGTTCTTTTGAGGGCGGGCACTGGCTGACCTCCCACACCGCAGCCCGCAATATTTCCCGTATAGACCGCTTCTCCGTTTTACTATCACAGGGATGCGTCAGCGTGGCGTTATCTTCCATTGATATCGCTAAATCCTGCGTGATCTCAACTCGTTCTTCTGCTATGAAGCAATTCTGTCCAGCTTCCATAAAATATCGCGGGCTGGTAAAGGTCCCGTCAATTCTCCGCAGGTCAGACTGCCACCGATCCCAGTCGTCAGAACAGGGAAGCAAAACCGTTCCGTTTTGGAGCAGAACCGCTTTTTCCGGCATGGAATCCTGATACATGGCAAAGCGGGGATAGGTTTTCCAAGGATTCATACTGTCCTTGAAGTCGAATTGGAACGCGGGCCGCTCCTCGACGTACAGTTCTACCCCTTCCATTTTATCCAAACCGGCCCATTCCAAATTGGCATCCTCAATGCTGGCACAGGCGGCGGCAATATCCCGGCCTGAAATGCGACCCGTTTTAACGCTGTCCGTAAAACGCTCCATTGCGGCGGGACTGCCAAAGAAATATGCGTAGGTTAATATCAGGTTTCGGACGCCTTGTGATAAATGATGGTCCTCCGGCTCGGACCTTATCAGGAATGAAGCGGCAGGAGAAATATCATGCCCACAGTCCCTGGCATATTCGGGGGCTGAACGCATCACAATCACTTGTTCCGCTTGAATTGCTGCCGTAGCGTCACTAACGCCATACGTCAGGCCCAAGGCGCGGTTTTCCAGGAACTGCGCCAGATGCCTCAAATCCAAAAGTTCACTTTCCTTCTGAACCGTATTGGCATATCGGCACAAAAGCCTCCACTTATCTGGACTTCTATTCGCAATATAACAATACTTGGTGAGCATATACTGTGCCCTGCCAATAGGGGAACAAATGTCCGGCCTGCCGTGTGTATAGATGTTCCAACAGTGTTCGTGCCCAGGATATATCTCAATCATTCCTCCTCTCCAGCCATCTCAGCAGCGGCAAAAGCAGCCAGTGCCAGTGGGCGTATCTAGTTGCTCCGCGCCGCCCGGAGTGCGGACGGCGCGGAGCAAAGAGTTGATGTTAATAGCCCGTCTTGGGCAGGGAGGGCACGATGGGCTTGCCGTACACATTCGTCACCCACCGGGAGACAGCCTGCACCCAAACGCCGCCATACACGCCGCCCACATCGGCCACGTTCACAAAGGAGGCGGACGCGATGCTCTTGACGGCGGTGCAGTACAGCATGGGCTTCTCCACCTGGGCAAAGCCGCCGGGAGCCTGCCCGAACACGAACATGATCTCGGTGACGCGCTCGTTGGAGGCCAGCCCCAGGGCGGTAGCGGACGCCGCCAGGGTGTAGTTCTTCTGTGTGGACAGGTTATCCGCCAGCGTCCGGGGTTCGCCGCCGTTTACCCGGTAGGTGATCTTATAGGTGCCGGGGAAGTTGTAGGTGCCCGTCACCACCGTGTCCAGCCGCACCTCTGCGGGCAGGGTGTCCCGCCAGTAGAAGGACGTGAGCATAACGTTGGATCGGTTGGCGATGTCGCTGAACACGTAGCGCACCGGCTGGCCCACCATGATCTGCTTGGGGCCGGTCTTGGTGATGGACACGCCGGTGGACAGGGCCTTATTCGTGACCTCAAAGCGGACGATCTCCCCAGCGTGTTCCAGGTAGGCGGTCAAGTCCTGGCCGCTGATGCCATAATTCGCCGGTGCTTTTGTCTCCCGGATGGTATAGCGGCCCAATGGCAGGGGCTTGGACGTGGCCACACCCCGGCTGTCACTCTTGATAGTGTCCACCAGATTTCCGGCCTTGTCCCGAATCTCAAAAACAGCGCCCTCCAGCAGCGTCCCGGCGGGGAGGCCGTTGGTGGAGTTGTAGTCGGCGGATTTTTTCGTGATCTGGATTTGGGCGGTGATGGGCGTATTCTTCCATTCGATCAGCGTAGTCTCGCCAGCGGTGACATACACTGTTTTCATCTGCGTGTCGGGGATATATCCCTCATTCTCCAATTCGCGCAGATAGTAGCGGCCCGAGGCGGTCAGGTTCTCAATGTAGACATAGCCGGAATTGTCCGAAGTGTATTGCCCAATGGGGGTGTTGGTGCTATCGTAGAGCAGGAAGGTCACGCCATAGATGCCCTTGCCGGTGACAGAATCGGTCTTGTGAATCAAAATGCCGGAGAAGGGCTTGTTTTTCACCGTCAGAGTGGTGGTTTTCCCGTCCTGGACGGTGAAATAGTGGGGCGTATCGTCCAGCTTAAAGCCCTGGGCTGCTTCTGTCTCCAGCGCGTAGTAATCACCGGCATCCAGGTTGACGTGGACGCGGCCTGTGCTGTCGGTGGTCACAGTGTCCACCAGCCCGCCGTCCTTCTTCCTGATCTCAAAGGTGGTGCCGGGGATGCGCTGGGTGCTGTCGGCCTCGGAAACCTTGATAAGCTCCAGCCCACCCTCAGCCTTGTTGAAGAAGGTCAGCGTCTGAGCGGTTCCGCTTTTAATGAGGATGCTCTGCGGCGTGGTATCCAGCACATAGCCGCTCACCGTTTTGGTTTCCTTGGCGGTGATGGTGGTGCCGGGGGTCAGGTCGGTGATTACGATACGGCCATTGCGGTCAGTGATATACTCGCCGTTATTCGGCCCCACATACTGGCCGGAGCTGTCCGTCACCAGGAACGTCACACCCTGGATGGGGTCGGTGGTGCCGTCCACATATTTCTGAATGGTCAGCGTCTGCTTGGGGGCGTTGTAAAACGTCAACGTCTGCGTGTCCGCCGGGTTGACCGTGACGGTCTGGGTGCAGGTGGCCGGGTCGATGGTGTACCCGTCGATGGTTCGGGTTTCCTTGACCACGATGGTGCCGGTGACGCCGGAAATACGGATTTCGCCGTTGGCGTCGGTGGTGTAGAGGCCGTTAGAGGACAGGTGCCCGTTGGCGTTGTCCACATAGCCGCCGCCAGCGTAGGTAAGCTGGAACTCCACCCCGGCCAAGGGCTGCTTGGTCACGGAATCCAGCTTGCGGATCACCAGCTCACCCGCCCTTGCGTTCCAGAAGGTCAGCTCGGGAGCGCCCTGGCCTGCCTTGATTTGAACGCTTTTGGGGATGCCGTCCAGCACGAAGCCCTCCACGGTCTTGACCTCGCGGGCGGTGATGGTGGTGCCGGGTTCCAGCCCTTCAATGACAATTTCGCCCTTGGAATCGGTGTAGAACGTGCCATCGCTGGGGCCCACAGGAGCGCCGCTCCCATCCACCACCTTAAAGGCCACACCAGCCAGCGGCTCATTGGCGGTGCCCTCGATGTACTTATGAATCGTCAAGGTCTGCTTGGGGTCATTTTCAAAGGTGAGGTCATTGCCGTTGCCAGTTCCGGTGCTGCCGCCAGGGGTGGTGCCCGGATTGGTCACGGTGCCGTTGGAACTGTCGGTCAGGGTGTTCGCACCATTTTTCACAATGATGGTCTTGGGCGTGGTGTCCAGCACATAGCCGCTGGGCACACTGACTTCTGACACCACAACAGTGCTGCCAGGGACAAGCCCGGTGACGGTGGCGGTGCCGTCCTTCCCGGTGGTACAGCGGGCCAGTACCGCGCCGCTGCCGTCCCGCACCTCGAAGGAGGTGCCGGGGATGGGCTTCCCAGTGACAGAATCCAGCTTGGTGATGGTGAGGCTGCACAGGGGTTCGTTGAGGAAGGTCAACGTCTGCGTGTCCAGCGGATTCACCGTGACCGTCTGCGTCTGTGTGCCGCTGTCGATCACATAGCCCGGGGCGGGTTTGACCTCCTTCGCCACCACAGTGCCCACGATGCCGTTGATGCGGATCTCCCCCTTATCGTCAGTGGTGTAGAGGCCATTGCTGGACAGATGGCCGTTGTCATTGTCCACATAGCCGCCATTGGCGTAGGTGAGCTGGAACTGAGCGCCGGGGATCATCGCGCCGGAAATCTTGTCCTTCTTCTGGATTACCAAGGTGCCCGCCCGCTTGTTCCAGAAGGTGAGCTGCTGCACCTGACCGCCCACGATCTTGATGTCCTGGGGGGTGCCGTCCAACACATAGCCCTCCACGGTCTTGACCTCGCGGGCAATGACGGTGGTGCCCGGCTCGATGCCCTCCAGCACGATCTCGCCCGCCTTGTCGGTGTAATACACCCCATCGTCCGGGCCAACTGCCGCGCCGGAGCCGTCCACCACCTTGAAGCAGACACCGGAGAGCGGTTCGTTTTCGGTGCCCTCAATAAACTTCCGAATAATCAGGGTGGTGCCGGGTTCGTTATCAAAAATCAAGCTGTTGGCCACACCGGAGCGCACCACGATATTTTTCGGGGTCTCATCCAGGATGTAGCCCACAGGGGCCTTTTTCTCGGACACCACGATGGTGGAATTGGGGGCCAGCCCGGTGACAGTGACGGTGCCGTCGGTGCCGGTGGTGTAGAGACCGTTGTTGGGGCCAATCACATGGCCGGAGCTGTCCGTCACCAAAAATTCCGCGCCCCGCAGGGGCTTCTTGGTCACGGCGTCCCGCTTCAGGATGGTGATTTTGTCAATTCCAAGCTCCCCGGCGTCCGGCTGGTGAAGCGGGACCGGCAAACCAACCAGCCCATCCCCGGCGTTACCTTCAAAATTGAGGAGGTAGACGGCGGCTTCACCGACCAGCGCCAGACGGACAAGGACGGCGTGATCTTCTGGGAGAACCTTCGTCCCGGGGCCTACAAGGTCTATGAGGTGGAGCCCGCCCCCAATTACGTCCACGACGACACCGTCCATGTGGTGCAGCTGGAGCCGGACCACACCACCACCATCGAGCTCACCAACATCCTCAAGCCCACCCTCAAGGTGGTTAAGCCTATCCACCTCGCCCTCTGTGCGCTTCAGCACCGTCAGCCGCAGAGCCTCATAGTGGTCTGCGTAACCTGTGGTCACGAACTCTGCCCGCACCCGAAGACTGCCGCCCAGGTCCCCCAGGCAGACCCGTCCCACAAACTTGGGGTCTTGGATGATCTTTCCGTCCTCGAACAGCTTGCGGAGCTCCTGTTCAAAGAAATTGCTCACCGCTGGGCCTCCTTTCGCTCTCGTCCCCGCCCCTGCTTCGGCGGGTCGTACCCAAAATACTCCGCGCTGGGCACCAGTCTGTCCCGGTCCGGGCTGCGTTCGATGCCGCGGCCACGTTCGGTGACCACCAGACGGTCCAGGGCCTCATTCACGATTGTTTCATCGCCTAGCACCACCGCCTGGGAGGTCACCAGCACATTGCCCGACACGATGCCGTGGACGGTACACTCGCCGGAGAGGATGGGGTACTTGGACGGCGCGATGGCGGCGGCCATCCCGTGGCCGGACAGCCGGGCGCAGTCCTCGATCCGCCCGCCGTCCACACGGGCATGATCTTCCACCCTGGCGTAGCCGGACAGCACGGCTTTATAGGCGCGGGCTTCGCCGCAGATCACCGCCTGATCCCGCATCAGTGTCCCATCCGTCACGAACGCCCCGTTGGCGGCGATAGCGTCGTCGCAGATCCAGGCGTCGTCCTCATGGGAAAGGTTATGTTCGCCTTCCACGAAACCGCCCAGGTCCCCGGCCTTCACGTCCGTCCCGATGTCCCGCAGGGCGCGGATGCGGTGGAGGAAGGGGTACTCGGGGTGGGCGATGTCCGTGATCTCAAACTTTTGATTGCCTGGATTCATCGGACCGCCTCCCTATGCTTTGATTTTTTCTTTTCCGCCGCCTCCTCCGGCTGGCGGGGGCGAAGCACGTCCCGGGCAGAGGAGCGCACCACCGTCCGCGTTTTCCCGTCCAGGATGAGGCCGTCCGGGGTGGTGTTGCACACCTCCTCGCCACTGATGACCACGGCGCTGCCCAGCAGATGCACATCGCCCATGACTTTCCCGTACACACAGCAACTGCCGGACAGCCTGGGGGCGCGGGCCGGATCGTCCGGCGAGGCCACGATCACGCTGGCCCCGGAGGCCCTGGCGCAGCCCCACATGGTGGCTCCCCGGAGATAGGCGTCGTCCTCGGCCCTGGCGTCGCCGAACAGCACGGAGCCGTGGGAGACACAGGCGCTGCCGCAGGCAACGG
This sequence comes from uncultured Oscillospiraceae bacterium, assembly GCA_910588625.1. Classification (GTDB taxonomy): domain Bacteria; phylum Bacillota; class Clostridia; order Oscillospirales; family Oscillospiraceae; genus Enterenecus. The sequence continues at coordinate 58,419 of CAJUQN010000006.1, read as the reverse complement.
CCCGGCCCCGCAGGACGGAGCCCTTTTCCACCACGCTGTCCCCGGCGGCGATGGCCTCGTCGCAGACCCAGGCGTCATCCCCCGGCTCGAAGGACAGGTTGCCCTCGTGCTCCACAAAGCCGCCCAGGTCCCCGGCCTTCACGTCCTTCCCGATGTCCCGCAGGGCCCGGACGCGGTGGAGGAAGGGGTATTTCCCGTGGATAATATCGGTGATCTCATATTTTTGGTTTGTCATACTGCCCCCTATTGGAATAATTTGTAGGAATCAAAATATACGGTTTTGCCATTTTCAGCAGTCTGCGCCGCGGTAAAGTGAAAGGCGCTCCTGGAAATTCCGGCCAGGTAGCTCTCTCGGCCCAGCAGCTGGAGCGCCCGAGCACGGGTGATCGATTCGCCATCCAGACTGTACGTTGTCCTGCTTGCGTGGAGCGCATCCTCAATTTGCGGCAAATCACATTCGTCATGGCCCAAGGAAATCAAAAACGCCTTATCCTCTTTTTCCAGTTTCATCGTCTTTTCCCTCGTAAATGATGTAATATTCGTTGCTGCCGGTTCCCCATCGGATCGTCTCCATCTCCCGCCTTTCGCTGACCAGCCACCCGACAGGCCCCATCACCGCCGCCACATCGGAGGCCCGGACACAGCGGACGGTCCGCTCGACCCAGCCGCCGTGGAGCGTCATTTTTTTGGTGAACACGTTCCGTTTCATCCGCCTGAACGCCGGAGAGGACACCTCCACCGGCATCCCGAAGGTGGCGCCGTCCAACTCCCTCATATGCAGGTCTATCATGTTGAACTCGCCCCGCTTTGGTGGTAAAATGGACAGGTCACGCAGATGCTGGAATTGGGTAACTCGTAGTGCCTGCCCGTGAACAGGACCGCCCGGTTATCACAGCCTGCGGTCACCCGCCAGGGGGCGCTTTTCCGCTTCAGGCTGTGGGCACAGGTCCCATAGGTGTGGGAGAAGTTGGCCCTCACCGCTCCGCCTCCTTTTGGTCAGCCCCTTTCCGTTGGCGTGGCCTGTCCTTCTCAGACGTGCTCCCTTTGACGCCGAACCGCCACACCCCGGAGGACATGGCGTAGGTCAGGGCCAGCTCGTCCTCGGGCACGTCGATGCTGACGGCCCTGCCATCCTGGAACACCATCCGACCCAGATGTTGAACGGGCTTCCCGCCGGACCAGCTGTAGGCCACCGTCTGGGTGGGAAAACGCTGGGACAGCGCCGCCGCAATTTTGGGAACAGGGCAGAGGAATGTATGAAACTCCATGGTGTGGGCGTTGGCATCCAACGGAACGCACTGCTCCGCGTTGGCGAGACAGCCCCAGTGCAGCCTCACCCACTCATACTGAGTGGGGACATCATATTTCTGGATATTCTGGTACGCTTTTTCGCCAAGTGTCCACAGCTCCGGGTCCACCTTTTCCCACCGTTCCAGATGCTCCCGCACGGCCGCTTCACGTTCCTCCGATGTGGCGTGGAGCGTTGCGATGGAGACCAGGGCGCTGGATTTTAGAAACTTCCGATACAGCTTCAGCCCCGCGTCTGTACGGCGGTCCGCTTCCATGTTCAGCTCCGGGGGCATGGGGACGAGCTTGTTGAAGTCGATGCTGCCCAGGGGCTGGCCCTCCGCCCGCACCTCCCGGAGCATCTGCTGGAACGCGGCCCGGGCATCGGCCTTTGTCCCGAATGTGATCTGGTTTCTTACATGGTTTGGCATAGTATCATCCACCTCCCATGGTCAATAGGCTGTTTTTCACCACCGCAGGTGCTCCTCCGCCCCGCAGCGGCGGCAGGTGAGGGTGCTGGTCCCGTTTTCGGGATCGGCCCGCTCCGTCCACAGATGGCCTTTGGCCTCGCAGATCATCAGGTTCTCTATGCACCTGCGGACCTCGTCCGTCTCCTCCGCCCGGAGCACCTCGTAGGACGGGACCGGGAGGCCCATTGCCCGGTAGGCGTCAGCAGCGTCCGCCAGCCACTCCTGGAAGGCGGCGGTGCCGGTGTAGTCGACCACCCGCCGCTCCAGCTCCGCCCGGTCTATCTGGATCTCTGTGCTGATGCTCATCGCCTCCTATCACGCACAGGAGGGGCGCCGCCCCCATGGGCAGCGCCCCTCCGCGCACAGTTCAATTTTTCGGTCCGTCCGGCCCGCACTGGCCGATCCACTCGTCGAAGTCCAGGATGTCGGCCAGCAGCAGGGCAAGCCGGTACATGGCCTGGCGGTCCTCCGCGCCGTCCAGCCGGATGGCCGTCTCGAACAGGCCCCAGACCAGCTCGGCGATCATCCCGCCGTCGTAGGGCTCCAGGAGCTGGTCGTCGGGCAGGGCAGCCTTGCCGCTGCCGTCGCCCACCAGCTTCTTCTGGCGCTGGATGAGGGCCAGGCTGTTGTCCAGCAGCTCCTGGGGCAGCCCCCAGGCTTTGACGATCAGGGTGGCGCCCGCCTCCGGTAAGGATGCGTCGCCGGGCTTGTCCGGGGTGCCCAGGGCCAACAGGTTGACCGCCTCGGTGGTGATCTGCCGGAGCAGCTTCTCCGGCGCGGGGTGGCGTTCGTATTTCGTCATTTTTCTCAGCCTCCTCGATGTTTTTTGGTGGGTCCAGCCCACGACTATACCAGCTTTTGGCGGCGAAAGCTATCACGATACCCAACAAAGATGGGGTGTGAAAATCCAGCAATACCAACAATGGCGGGCTACGCCGCTTTTGGGATCTGCCCATCCTCCTCCCGAAACAGCCGGTCGATGTCGGCGAAGGTCTGGGTGCGGTTGAACTTCTCGGTGGCCTTGCCCGGGATGGCCTGGAGCTCCAGCATATGGGCCCACAGGTCCGGGTGGTGATCGTAGAGGTGGCGCAGCTCCCGCCGTTTGGCGTTGGGGCAGAACCAGCAGCCGCCCCGGTCTGTAAACTCATAGACAGGTGACAAAAGTCCCGCCTGCTGGCAGAGCTTCTTAGCGTCTTGTTCTGTGAAATTGTATTTTTCCAGCAATGATATTTTCTGGGCTCCGTCCAGCCGCAGCAGGCGGTCCTGCTCGTCGCTGGCGATGCCCAAATATTGAACAGTGCCAGGCAGCAGACTTTTTCGATACCGTTCCAGGGGCTTGATTTTGCAATCCCGCTGAACGAAGCATTTCCCGCACAATGGAAACGAGCGCACCATGCCTTTTTTCGGGCCGCGGGTCACCCGCCCGGTGAACAGCCCCACATAGGTCTGCTCCGAGCGGAGCACCACCACCTTCACCCCCATCCGCTCCAGGGCAGGGATAGCGGTGTTGTAGATGAAGTCCCGGTGCTCCGGCACCTCGCCGGAAATGTCCCGGTCAAACATGACATCGCAGTACACCGCCTCGTCCAGCGGTTCGCCGTGTTCCACGGCCAGCAGAATGCCGGCTAAACTGTCCTTGCCAAATGAACAGCTGGCGATGTGGAGCGGCCTGCCCATGGTCACCCCGGCTGGAGGCCGGTCAGCTCATCTCTCGTGGTCGACCCCTCCCTTTTTCTTTTCAGGACGCTTTTCCTGGGGCTCGGCGGTGCGAAGCATCATGCCGTCGTACATGGAGCTGAACCGCCCGATCTGCTCATCGGTGAGGGAGGAAAAGCTCTCCCCCTGGACTCCGGTGATGAAAAATGTGCCGCAGAGGATGTCATAGGGCTGGCCGGAAGGGCCCAGCAGAGGGCGGTTGGGGGGCAGGCCACACAGCTTTCCCTCCTCGTTGCACACGATGGCGATATCCTCCGCAGAGGGTGTCACGACCTCGATGCTCCCGCCCACGAGGGCCTGGAGGGCCTTCAGCTCATCCTCCACCTCCCGCGCCTGGCAGGGCTTCCCCGGCTCCGCCACCAGCACCCTGATCTTACCGCTCACGCCGCTTCCTCCTCCCAGGCTTATTGGTGGCCAGATCGTTTATGCGGCTGGTGTAGTCATGGACCTCCCGCACAGCCTGTTCCCAGGCTTTTTTCAGCGCCGCCACCGGCAGGCCGTTCTGCCGGTAGCCCTCCAGGATGCCCTGATAATAGGACGTGGGCGGCACAGCGGGGGCCCGGTACCGCTCCGTCATGATGTAGGCCATAACGGTGACCGTCTGACCGCTTTTGTCCGTCACAGACACAGATTTTTTCTCATATAAGTGCGGAAAACCCTCGTAACGGTCCAGGGACCGCTCACAGTCCGGGGTGAGCTGCCACAGCAGGCCGTGGACGGCGGCGCCCTCCTTGGGGCCGATGGTGGCAACGCCGCTGCCCCGGAACAGCAGCTCCCAGCCCTCCAGCTTCACCGGGCCCGCCACCTGGGCGTCGGGGCAGCGGTAGGCCATCTGGTCCAGGTTGATGTTGGAGCCGTAGGCGAAGTACAGCTTGCCGTCAGCCATCCCGCACCACCTCCAAAGCCCCATATTTGGCCAGATGGCGGATCATGGCCTGGGCCTGGCGCTCCACGCTGCCGGACGGTAGCGGGCAGTCCAAGCCCGTGGTGCGGATGAAATTGGCCCGGAGCTGCTGGAGGTAGCTCTCAGCGTCCGGGTGCTCGGTGGGGTCGAAGGCGGCCAGCCGGAGCTGGTCCATGATGGCCTCCCCCGTCCCCTCGTAGGTCCTTCCGTCGATACGGATCTTCATCTTCATCACCTTTCCTCGTTTCGGTCACGCTTTTTTCTTCTGTTGACTTCGTAGCTGGCCTTATCTCTCCTCCAGGCGCGGTCACCCTCCAGGTGGGCGAGAAGGTGGTCACGGGTATGTTTGAATTCATCTCCGTTGAGGCCCAGCCGCACCAGCCACACCCGGAAGGTGAACAGCTCGTTGTCGCTGTGGGTCTTGCGCATGACGGTGCTGCGCTGGGCGATGGCCTGGGCGGACATGGCCAGGCACAAATTGACGTAGGCCGCCACTTTTCCAGCGTGGAGGGTAGAATTAAAGCACCGCCATTCCACGGTGCCGCGATAAAAAACAGAATGCCGTGCTTTTCGCACAGCTCATGGCGGTGATGGCCGTCCACGATCACCATGTCCTCGTTGACGATGACAGGCGAATAACAGCCGTTGGCCAGCAGGTCCGTCTCCAGGGCCGAGAGCTGCTCCCCCGTCAGCGGGGGGAGCAGCTGGGCCATCTCAGGCAGGACGACGGGGGTGGCCTCGCCGCTGGCGTACTCTGTGCCGGTGTTCCGCATCAGGCGGCGGGCTGGGCGGTGTCAGCCGGGTCCGGGAGGGCGTTGGCGGCCTCCGCCACCTCGGGGGGCCCGAGGAACTCCACGTCATACGCCTTGATGAGAAAACCGGGCTGACGGCTGGGCTCCCCCTCAAAGGTGACGGTCTCGAAGTCCCCCGAGACGGCCAGCTTGCAGCCCTTCACCGCGTAGGCGGCGCACCGCTGGGCCAGCCTGCCCCGCACCTTGGCGGAGATGAAGTCGGTGGGGCGGATGCCCTCCCGGGTGCGGTAGCGGCGGTCCGAGGCGATGCGCAGGATGGCGTAGGGCTTGCCCGTGACCTCGTTCAGCTTCAGCTCCACGTCGTTGGTCAGGTTGCCGGTGGCTGTGATCTTCAGCATTGCGTTTTCACTCCTTATATTATAATGTAGGGGACCGCCTTGCGGCGGCCCCCTGTGGGTGGATCAATAGCCGGTCTTGGGCAGGGAGGGCACGACGGGCTTGCCATAGACGGTGGTCACCCACCGGCTGATGGCCTGGACCCAGACCCCGTTGTACACGCCGCCCACGTCGGCGATGTTGGTGAAGGCGGAGGAGGCCATGTTCCGCACCGCAGTGCATTTCAGCATGGGCTTTTCCACCTGGGCGAAGCCGGCCGGGGCCTGGCCGAACACGAACATGATCTCGGTGACGCGCTCGTTGGAGGCCAGCCCCAGGGCGGCGGAGGACGCCGCCAGGGTGTAGTTCTTCTGCACTGTGGTGCCGGGGACCAGCCCGGTGACGGTGGCGGTGCCGTCCTTCCCGGTGGTGCAGCGGGCCAGGATCGCGCCATTGCCATCCTTGATCACGAACTGGGTGTTGGGGACCGGCTTCCCGGTGACCGCGTCCAGCTTGGTGATGGTCAGGCTGCACAGAGGTTCATTCAGGAACGTCAGCGTCTGTGTATCCAGGGGGTTCACGGTGACGGTCTGCACCTGGGTGGACTGGTCGATCACATAGCCGGGGGCAGGCTTGGTTTCCTTGACCACCACAGTGCCGGTGATGCCCTCGATGCGGATCTGGCCCTTATCGTCTGTCGTATACAGGCCGTTGGAGGACAGGTGGCCGTTGTCGTTATCGACGTACCCACCATTGGCATAGGTCAATTGGAACTGAGCGCCGGGGATCAGCGCGCCGGTGAGTTTATCTTTTTTCTCGATCACCAGCGTACCCGCCCGCTTGTTCCAAAATGTGAGCTGCTGCACCCCGCCCTTGATCTGGATGTCCTGGGGGGTGCCATCGAGGACGAACCCGTCCAGGGTCTTGATCTCCCGGGCGATGATGGTCATGCCCGGCTCCAACCCGGAGAGGGTGATGTCGCCGGATTTGTCGGTATAATAGATCCCGTCGTCGGGGCCCACCGCGCCGCCGTTGCCGTCCGTCACCTTGAAGGCCACGCCGGACAGGGGCTCATTTTCCGTGCCCTCCACATACTTGTGGATCACCAGGGTGGCGGTGGGGTCGTTGTAGAAGGTGAGGGATTGGGTGTCGTTGGCGTCCACCACCACGGTCTGGGACCGGGTGGTCTCGTGGATGATGTATCCAGGGATGGTGTGCTGCTCGGTGACCACGTAGGTGTCCGGCTTCAGGCCGGAGATCACGATCTGGCCGTCCTTATTGGTGAAATAGATGCCGTTGCTGGACAGCTTTCCCTCCTGATCGGCCACCACCTGGCCGCTGGAGGTGGTCACCTTGAACTCCACACCCTCCAGGGGCTTTCCGGTGGCGGAGTCCTTTTTGTTGATGATGAGGGAGCCCTTCTTGGAATTTTTCACGATCACCGTCTGGGTGTCGCCGCCCTGGCCGATGACCACGTTGGTGCTGGGGGTGTCCATGACATAGCCGTCCGGGGCCTTGATCTCATTAATGACATACGCGCCAGGGGCCAGGTTGGTGATCCGGATCTCGCCCTGGCTGTCGGTGGTGAAGATGCCGTTCTGGGTCAGGCTGGAGGTGCCGATCACGCCGTCCAGGCCCACCTCGCAGCCCGCCGCCGTGGTGACCCGGAACTCAGCGCCGGGCAGGGGCGCGTTGGTGGCGCTGTCCCGCTTCTGGACGATGAGCTTGCCACGGGGCTGGTTCTTAAAGGTGAGGACGCTGGTGCGGCCCTCCTTGATCTGGATAGTCTGCGATTGGGTGTCGATCAGGAAGCCAGCCGGGGCCTTCACCTCGGTGACGATGACGCTTTTGTCCTGCACCTCAACGATGTGATCGATGCGAAGCAGGTCCCCGACGATCCCAACTTTTCCAAGGGGGCATCACCCTATATCTGGGATTACCACGGAGAAACGAAATGGTACGCCTTTCATCCAACCGCCGCCGACTACCAGGCACTGCGGCAGGCGGCGGGCGATTACCTGGATGTGTTTCGGGAGCGGGGTCAGGAGCGAGAGCACCCTGCCCCCATTCGCAAATCTCCCGGGCGTTCGGTATCCAGGAAAAGAAGGGAGGAAAGGTGATGGATCAGAACGATATGCTGCAAATGCGGTTGGACCAGAACTATCGGGAGTATGTGGCCCAGCTCCAGGGCAAGCCTGCCGACGAGTTGATCGCGCTGGCTCCGGAGATCACCGCCGCCCAGCAGCTCCGGGACGAACTGGCCGCTGCCTGCTCCGAGGAGGATGCCACCGCCCTGCTTCAATTTGATGATCCGCTGGAAAAGGTTCGCGGTTTCTGGCTGGAGGAGCAGGATACGACCCATGGCGAACAGATCGGGAACATGATTTGGCACCTCCAGCAGCGTGGAAAATCTATCCCGTTGAAAACCTCTGAATTGTCCGCCAAACACACGCCGCCCCACCTCAAGCGGGGCCAGGAGAGGTGAATATGGTAAAACAAATCACGACAGACGACCTGCGCCGCATGGGCGGCCAGGAGGGCATTATCTTCCAGGGCTGCGGCGGCGACCCCCAGGAGTGGGTGGACGGCATCAATGAGCTGTTCACTGAGGCCGGTATCCTGTTGGGCGGCAGCGCCTTCAAAGCCGAGAACGTGTCTCTCTTCCAGAACGGGGAGCTGGCCTGCCTGCTGTTCCCCTTCGAGGGGGTGAAACTGGACGCGGGAAGGCTGGCTGTGTGGCGCATCCAGACCCATGGGCAGTTCGGCGGCACCTGGCTTTCAGATTATGTGTCCAACAAGCTGGACGGTTTTATCCAGGAGAAGCCCCTTTCCCCCGCCAAGCCCTCCATGGAACTGCTGGGCCACGACGGCAACATCTTCTCTATTATGGGCCACGCCGCCAAGCTGCTGCGGCGGGCTGGCATGGCTGAGCAGAGCGAGGAGATGGTGGAGCGCGTCACCGCCTGTGGGGACTACTATAAAGCCCTCCATATCATCAGCGAATATGTGGATACGGAGCTCTCCGACCACACAAGCCCCCAAAAATCTCAAAAAAAGAAAGGAACTGACGCCTATGAACGTTGATCCCCGCTGGGATATCATCCACGGCGACTCCCTGAAGCTGCTGCCGGGCTTTGCCCCCGGCTCCTTCGACGCCGTCATCACCGACCCGCCCTACGCCTCCGGGGGCCGCACCCAGGCGGAGAAAAACAAGTCCACCGCCAAAAAGTATTCCAGCATGGGCGCCGCCGCCCTCCCCGACTTCGACGGCGACGCCAAGGACCAGCGGTCCTGGACCCGCTGGGCGGCGGCGTGGCTGGCCGACGCCCGCCGCGCCTGCAAGCCCGGCGCCCCCGTGTGTATGTTCATCGACTGGCGGCAGCTCCCCGCCGCCTCCGACGCCCTCCAGTGGGCGGGCTGGATCTGGCGGGGCACCGCTGTGTGGGACAAGGGCAACTCCCGCCCCCAGAAGGGCCGGTTCCGCCAGCAGGCGGAGTACATCGTGTGGGGCTCCAACGGCGATATGCCCATCGACCGCCCCGTCCCCTGCCTGCCCGGCGTGTTCAAGTACGGGAATCCCCAGCACCGCATCCACCTCACCGAGAAGCCCCTCCAGCTCATGCGGGACATCGTGCGGATCACCGAGCCGGGGGGCCGCGTCCTGGACCCCTTTGCCGGGTCCGGCACCACTGTGCTGGCCGCCGTGCTGGAGGGCTACACCGCCACCGGCATCGAGATGAGCGACGAGTACGCCCGCCGGGCCGTGGAGCGGATCGAGACCGAGCTGAGCCAGGCAGCGTGAGCTGTGTGGCGATTGTTCTGGATATTGCGGAAGGGGTGCGGTATGATGTGGGCTACCAAATTCGAGGAGGTGCGCGATATGAAAGTAACGTTTTCCTTTGACGAGGCCGCCGTCACGCGGCGGGGACGCAGGCTGGAGGATGTGCATCAGACGGTGAAGGGCCTGTTCGCCGCCCACGATCTCCCCTGCATCGTTGATGGCGACACCCTGTCCTTCCAGGACAAGGGCCATGGCGATGACTTCGCCTGTATGTGGGATATCATCCTGGCCCTGCTGCGCTCCGAGTGGTTCATGGAGTGCGTTGCCGCCTGCGTCTGGCAGGACGGGGACGGCGAGGAGGATGTGCTTGCCCAGGCCAGGGATGCTGTGCGGCATGGGTAGCAGGAAGCAGATCACCTTCGATCTGAGCTTGGAGGCGCTGAGACAGCACTATCCCCACAAGGAGGGGGCCCAGGACCCGCAGTTTTTCAAGCGGGCCTACAAGGACATCCAGCGGTTCATGGCCGCCCACGGTTTTGAGCGGGGACAGTATTCCGTGTACGTCTCCAAGGAGAAGATGACCGCCCTGGATGTGGCCGTCCTGACCCAGAGCATGGCGGAGCAGCTCCCCTGGCTGCGTCAGTGCGTCAAGGAGATCACGGCGACCAGCGTCGGGGCGCGGCATAGCCTGCTGGGGCTGCTGCGCTCCGACGCCCCGCCCGTGGAGCTCCTGACGCCGCCCGCTCACAGGGAGCGGGCAAAAAACAGGAGCGCCCTGGAACGGTAGGGCACTGATACAGGAAAGGAAAGGGCCATTATGAACGATTTTAGAAGGAAAACGCTTCGATCCATCGACGAGAAGCTGACGGAGATCCTGGACGAGTTGGACAGCGTTGAAAACGCGGAGAAAGACTGCCGCGACAGCATTCCTGGCCCACTCCAGCAGGGCAAAAAATACGAACAGGCCGACGCTGTGTGCGACGCTCTCCATGACGCGATTGGGTATGTGGAGGAGGCCGTCAGGTGCGTCCGGGAGGCCGCGAAATGAATGGAGGTTGTGCGTGAAATATTATCCCATCAATGAGGAGCTGGCCCGGCGGGCCAACGAGATGAACAGCTATTTTGAGTATGTGCCGGGCCGTGCGACCCAGTCCTACCGGGCCGAGGTGGACGAGGCCGCCGCCCTGGCGGAGCGGCAAAAGCAGCGGGTGGACCCCATACATCATGACAAGATCGACCATCTGCTGGACACCTTCGCCCGGAAACTGGCGGACAATATTAACCGCCGCAATGAGATCGCCGCCCGGGTGCCCTCCATCCTGGTGGCCGGGGGGAGCAATTTCCCCGTCCGAAAAAAGCAGAAGCAGAACCAGGCGGACGCCGCCGCCATGGAGGAATACCAGCAGATCCGGGGCCTGCTGGACAAGATCCGGGGCACCGGCAGGGGCGGGATCAGTGCGGACGATCCCGCCGCTGTGGACAAGCTGAAGGTCAAGCTGGCCGGCCTGGAGGCTTTTCAGGAGAAAATGAAGGCGGTGAACGCCTACTATCGTAAGCACGGGACGCTGGAGGGCTGTCCGCAATTGTCCGCTGTGGAGATCGAGAGGCTGAATGCCCGCATAGCCCGGAGCTGGCAGAAGTATCCCAGCCCCTATGACAGCTTTCTCCTAAACAACAATAACGCCAACATCCGTCAGACAAAAAAACGGATCGAGGAGCTGTCTGCGAAAGCGAATATAGACTATGAGGGCTGGGTTTTTGAGGGTGGCGAGGTGAAGATGGACCGGGAAATCAACCGGCTCCAGGTGTTCTTCCACGAGAAGCCGGACCGGGACACCTGTTCGGCCATGCGGCACAGCGGCTTTAAATGGGCGCCCAGTGTGGGCGCTTGGCAGAGGCAGCTCACCAGCAACGCTATCTACGCCGCCAAGCATCTGGACTGCCTCCGGCCCCTGTCCGGGGAGCGGCCCGCACCGGAGCAGGCTGGATCTGTTCAAGAACCAGCCCACGATGCCGCTCCCGGCTGGCGGTTTTACATCATCGCCGACCTGAAAACCTGGGCGGACAACGCCCCGGAGCCCAGTGAGCTGGAACATTTTGATTCCTTTGAAGCGGCCCGGGCCCGGTTTGAGGAGCTGCGGGGCCAGGACTACAACAGCGAGGCGGCGGAGCCCGGCCCGGACGGTCAGCCCCCTGCCCGCCTGACGCTGGGGCTAGAGAGCGCCGATGGTACGAGCGCCGCCGACATCCTCCATGTGCGTCAGGGAGAAAACTACCTTGTCACCGACTTTACCCGGTCAGAGCGGCTCCGGGACGATCCCGCGGTCATGGAGATCCTCGCCCGTGTCTCCCGGGAGATGGGCTTTGACCGGGTGCGGGTGTGGGAGCAAGGGGACGGCGGCCGTCATATATTGTCTACCATTCCTTTTGCGGAGTGGGACAACCCCTGGTTCCCCTCCGCTACGCCGGGCCGGATCGCCGCCCGGTATTATGAGTTCCTGGATCTGTGTCATCCGTTCCAGTGGGACGAGGCACAACGCCAGTCGTGGATCAGAGAGACCGTCCAGCGCATCCTGCGGGAGGGAGAGGAAGGCATCGTACATATGGCGCTGTTCGCTGCCGGAACCGCGGTAGCGCAGAGCGATATGGCTCCCAGGAAGCTGTTCGACGAGCTGCGCCAAGAACTGGATGAATATCTGGAGCAAGGGTTGGATGCTGTGCAAAAGCAGAAACCGCCGCGCAGAAAATCGCGGGAGCGGTAGAGGCCAAGGGGTTACGGGAAACCCCTTGGCCTCCTTTTTGAGCCGAATTTGTTCTATCACGGTGTCTGTGCTGACACCGGAAGGGAGATGATCGTTTGCCCCGATCTGAGATCAAAGGCTGTTTCTTCTTCAAGGCCAGCCACGCCCAGGAGCTGATGGAGGAAAAGCCCGCGCAGACCATCCATGTGGAAGTGGTCAGGGTCATCCATCTGTCTGCCCAGCACTTCCAGCACTTTTCCGCTAATCTGCTGCGGGATATGCCATTCCTCGCCCCCTATAAGGACAGCACCAGCTATGATAACGGTGTGACCCGCTGCCTGCTGGTGACCACCGAGAGGCACCATGACGGGATCTTGGTGAACTGCGAGGGCTATGATTATGCCCGATATTCCTGTTATGTGTCTGACAAACACAGCCTGGATCTGCGGGATGTGCCCGTGGAGCACTACGACCTGAAGCGGCAGCCCCATGACAGGCAAGAGAGGTGATCGTTTACACGGGGCCCCCGCCGCAACCCAGCGAAGCGGTTGCGGTGGGGAGAGGAAGAAGAAATGAAGCGGGCGTAGTCCTCGCTAAACAGCGGGGACTACGCAGAGCGAAATTTCTTCTGACGAAGGGCGGGCTCCGCCCGCCCGAGGGGGTCGCCGCCGCTGGCGGCGACCCCGCCGCAAGCATAGCGCAAAGATATCTTTGCGCGCTTGCAGGGATGATCCCCTGTCCCCATATGCCGCCTGCGGGCGGAGAGTTTCGCGGCACACACCGAGGAGGTGACGATGGAGAAAAAATACGAGATTTGCCTGCGGCTGTCCAAGGAAGAAAAGGAGCTGCTGGAAAGCAGCGCACGGGCCTGCGGGCTGACCAGGACGGCCTATCTGCGCCGCCTGCTCCTGGGCACGGCGATCAAGGCCCGGCCCGCCCAGGAGATCAAGGAGCTTCGGACGGAGATCCACCACATTGGGAACAATATAAACCAAATTGCCCGCAGCGTCAACGCCGGGATCGCCAGGGCGGAGGACGCCAAGCGGGGGCTGTTCCTGCTGGATCAGGTCTATGAGCTGATGTACCAGATTGCGAAAAAATAGGGTGCTTCGATTCCCTTTGAGGCGGCAGTGTGGTATAATAGCGGCAATTAACGATTGGAGGAACCCCTGCATGACAGAATTGGAAGCCATCCGGGCGCGGCACAGCGTCCGGCAGTATTTGAACAAGCCCCTGAAGCCGGAGGAGCTGGCGACGCTCCGGGCGGAGGTGGACGCCTGCAACCGGGAGAGCGGCCTGCACATCCAGCTGGTCACCAACGAGCCCAAAGCCTTTGAGGGCACCATGGCCCGGTACGGCAAGTTCAGCGGGGTGCAAAACTATTTCGCGCTGGTGGGCAAGGCCGGGCCGGACCTCCAGGAGAAGTGCGGCTACTGGGGGGAGCGGCTGGTGCTGAAGGCCCAGATGATGGGGCTGAACACCTGCTGGGTGGCGCTGACCTTCACCAAGGTGAAATCGGCCTACACCCTGGACGACGGGGAGAAGCTGGCCGCCGTCATCGCCCTGGGCCACGGCGCCACACAGGGCGTCCCCCACAAGTCCAAGCCCTTGGAGGAGCTGGCCAGGGCCGAGGGGCCCATGCCCGACTGGTTCCGGGCCGGAATGGAGGCGGTCCTGCTGGCACCCACGGCGGTGAACCAGCAGAAGTTCCTGTTCACCCTGGAGGGGGACGGCAGGGTGTCCGCCCAGCTGGGCCACGCCTTCTATGTGAAAATGGACCTGGGCATTGCCAAATACCACTTTGAGGTGGGTGCGGGCAAGGAAAATGTTCAGTGGGCGTGACCATCCCAGTATACCACGCCTTTCAGCTATGGCGACCTATTCATTTTAGGCGTTTGCTTTTCCGCCCCGCTTGTTGTAAAATGAGCATATCATACGAATTATGGAGGAAATTTTCATGGAATACCGGATCAACCGGACCACCGGCGACCGGATTGGCGTCATCGGCTTGGGCACCAGCTACATCTGCGACGCCAGCGAGAGGGAGGCGGTGGACGCCCTGACCTTCGCCTATGAGAACGGGGTGAACCACGCCGACCTGGCCACCGCAAAGGCGGGCACCTTCGCCTACTACGGCGCGGCCTTCGCCTCGGTGCGGAAAAATATCCGCTACCAGGTGCATTTCGGCGCCAACTATGAGACTGGGGAGTACGGCTGGTCCACCGATCTGGACACGGTGAAACGCTCGGTGGACTGGCAGCTCACCCAGCTCAAGACTGACTACATCGACTACGGCATGATCCACTGTCTGGACGAGGAGAAGGACTGGCGGGCCTACCGGGACGGCGGCATCCTGGACTTTCTGCTGGACATGAAAAAGCAGGGGGTGGTGCGGCACATCGGCCTGTCGTCCCATACCCCCGCCCTGGCCAACCAGGTGCTGGATGCCGGGCTGGTGGAGCTGCTGATGTTCTCTATCAACCCCGGCTACGACTACCATCACGGGGAGTTCGCCAACGGCACCGCCGGGGAGCGGATGGAGCTGTACCGCCGGTGCGAGGCGGCGGGGATCGGCATCACGGTGATGAAGCCCTTCTCCGGCGGCCAGCTGCTGGACGCCAAAGCGTCACCCTTTGGGCAGGCCCTCACCAAATATCAGTGCATCCAGTACGCCCTGGACAAGCCGGGGGTGCTGTCCGTCCTGCCCGGCATCCGGGGGAAGCAGGATATGGTGGAACTGCTGGGCTTCCTGGATGCCGCTCCGGAGGAGCGGAACTACTCGGTGTTGGGCACCTTCACCCCCCGGGACGCGGCGGGAGCCTGCGTGTACTGCAACCACTGCCAGCCCTGCCCGGCTGGGCTGAACGTGGGCCTCATCAACAAGTATTACGACCTGGCCCTGGCCGGGGACGCCATGGCGGCGGACCACTATGCCAAGCTGGACAAGAAGGCGTCCGATTGTACCGGCTGCGGCCACTGCGACGGGCGGTGCCCCTTCCATGTGGCCCAGAGCGGCAGGATGAAGGAGATCAGCAGATATTTTGAGATACAAAAAGGATGACAGAATCATATGAGCAAATTCACGGTATATTTTGTCCGCCACGGCCTGACCACCAGCAATGAGAAGGGCCTGCTGTGCGGCTCCACCGACGCGCTGGTATCTGAACAGGGACGCCGGGAGCTGCATGAGCTGAAGCGGCTCTATCCTTACCCGGAGGTGGACCATCTCTACGCCAGCCCCGCCATCCGCTGCCGGGAGACTGCCGCCATCCTCTACCCCGGCATGGAGCCGGAGCTGGTGGAGAACTTCTGGGAATACCGCTTTGGAGAGCTGGAAAACCGCCCGGCCTCAGAGATCATGGAGGGGACCGCCGGTCAAAAATGGCTGGAACAGGCCCCTGACCTTGGCTTCCCTGGCGGGGAAACGCTGATGGAGACCCAGCTGCGGGCCCTGGCCGGGATGACCCATGTGGTGGCGGAGGTCCGACGCAACGGGTATAAAAAGGTGGCTGTGGTGGCCCACGGTGAGGTGTTCTCCCTGCTGTTCCAGGCGGCGCTGGTGTCGGACCAGCCCGTGGAGGCGTTCCTGCTCTGCCCCAACGGCATGGGCGTGGCCGCCGAGGTGGACTGTGAGAGATGGTTCCAGGAGCGCAGGATGGACTTCCTGGAGTTCTTCCCCTCCGGCGCGCCCCGGCTCAAGCCGGAGGACTCTCCCTATTTTCAGCCAAACATGAAATAGCCTTCTGATCGAGGAGAACGGATTTAAAATGATCCGTTCTCCTTTTTTGCGCTGTTTCGCCGAAACAGGGCTGTGAGCCGATGCACCGGATGGCAAAAACCTGTTTTGTGTTTACAGCAAAGAAATGTTGTCCACCTTCTTTTGCTTGTTTCAGGCACAAAAAAATGATATAATGACCTATTACATCGAAAGGGTGACGAAATGAAAACCGCGAAGAACATTGCGAAGCTCACCGAAAAAATGATCAAGTTTTATGACGGCAATCTCCACGACATCGACCATTTTCTGAAGGTGTACGCCTACGCCAAGACCATCGGCCAGTGCGAGGGGCTGGATGAGATGTCTCAGATGAGCCTGGAGGCGGCGGCCATCGTCCACGACATCGCCTGCCCTCTGTGCCGGGAGAAGTATGGCAGCGCCGACGGCAAGCACCAGGAACAGGAGGGCCCCGCACTGACCATCCCGTTCCTGAAGGGCAGCGGCCTGCACCAAGCCTGTGTGGGGCGGGTGGTCTACCTGGTGGGCCACCACCACACCCCGGAGAAGGTGGACGGGCCGGACTACCAGATCCTGCTGGAGGCGGACTATCTGGCCAACGCCGGCGAGGGGAACTACACCCGGGAACATATTGAACAGGCGATGGAAAAGCTGTTCAAAACGGAGACGGGAAAGTCGTTTCTCCAGTCCATATATCTGAAAAATTGAAAGGAAACGCTGCGGGCGGGCTCTCAGGAGTCTGCCCGCTTTTTTTGAGGTGATCCATGGCCGCCACGAAAATATTGGCCCGCCATGCCCGTCTGGATTTGGGCATCAAGTACATCCTCAACGGGGACAAGACCGAGGGAAAGATGCTCACGGCCCACCTCAACTGCGACCCTGGCCGGGAGTGCCGCCAGATGCTGGACACCAAGCGGGAGGTGGGCAAGACGGACGGAGTGCAGTATTACCATGTGATCCAGTCCTTCAAGCCCGGCGAGGTGTCCCCGGAGCTGGCCCTGGACATCGCCAAGGCGTTCGCCCAGGAGCATTTGCAGGGATACGAGACGGTGATCGCCGTCCATGTGGACAAGGAGCACATCCACGCCCACCTGATCTTCAACTCCGTCAACGCCGACACAGGGGAGAAATACCACAGCAATGCCCGGACCTACTACAGCCAGATCCGGGCCGTATCGGACCGGCTGTGCCGGGAGCACGGGCTGTCCGTCATCATGGCGGGCCAGCCCTCCCAGGCGGTGTGCTACGCCGAGTGGCTCCGCCAGTCCAAGGGCCAGCCCACCTTCCGCACCATGCTGGAGGCGGATCTGTGCGCTGCCATCGACAGCGCCAACGATCTGGGGCACTTCTACCTGCTGATGGAGCACAAAGGGTACGAAATTTATCACGGGAACCGCCTGGGCTTCCGGCTGCGGGGCCAGGATCGGTTCATGTACCCAGGCCGGAGGAACGGGCTGTTCACCGAGGAGGGCATCCGGGCCGCCATCGAGGGCAACCTCACCGCTATTGAGGCGGGGCTGCGGCCCGCTGATCTGCGCCGCCCGGCGTACCGGCCCTATAAAAAACACCCGAAATACACGGGGATCATGGCGCTCTACGTCCATTATCTCTATGTGCTGGGAAAGGCGGGCCAGCAACGGTATCTGCCCAAAGTGACGCCCCGGCTCCGCCAGGAGGTGACGCGGGCGGAGTGGTACCGGGCGCAGCTTGCCTTCCTCCGGGAGAACGAGCTCAACACCCCCGGGGAGATGTCCGCCTTTGAGGCCCGGACGGAGGAAACGCTGGCCGATCTTATCAAGCAGCGTACTATCCTCAACGTCCGAAAAAAGAGGCGGAAGAAGCTGTACGACGCCCTGGCCGATGCGGAGGCCCTGGCCCTCGCCGCCCGGCTCTACGGGGAGGGCCTGTCCGGTATGGAGGAGGAGTTCGTCCGATACATGGACGCCTTGGACGTGCTGGAGCAGTGCCCCATCCCCCGGGACCGGCTGACGGCGGAAAAGGCGGACGTGTACCGCCAGCTGGCGGATATCAACCGGCAGATCCGGGCGGAGCGGAAGAAGCTGGCCCTGTGCCGGGAGATCCGGGAAAACCTGCCCCGAATGGAGCGGGAGATCCAGAACATCGAAATGAAAGACGAGGTGATCCGAGATGACGATAGGAGGCGGTGAGGCCGCCGACCAGATGGTGCGCATGATGCTGTCCGGGGGCGAGGTGCTCGTCCGGCTGGGCGGCTCGGCGCTGAAAAACCTGCTGGCGCTGACCATGGCGCTGGCCCGGAACAACAAGGCCCTCTCCGGCAAGGTGAACATGGAGCGGATGCTGCGGGAGACCCGGGACCTGCGGCTGTTCCCCATGTCGCCCGAGCAGTTCAAACAGTTTCAAAAGCACGCAAAAAGGCAGAAGATCCTGTTCTCCGCCATCAAGGACCGGGACGGCAGAGGCCGGGTGATCGACGTGGTGATGCCGGTGACGGAGCTGGACCGGGCCAACCTGATCTTCGAGCGCATCCTGTACCAAGGCCCTGCCCGGCAGGCCCCGGAGCAGGGCGAGAGGGCCCCGTCCGAGCCCCAGAGGGGCCGTCAGGAGCCCTCCCCGGACCGGGACAGGGAACCGCCCCAGCGGGCCCGGGAGGAGCCCCAGGAGGGCCCTTCGGAGCGGGGACGGGCCGCACCCCAGGAGGGATCGGAGGGCCCCCAGCGCCCCCCCGTGGGGCGGGAGGAGAGCAGGTGGGACCCTCCCCCGCCCCGCTCCCAGCTGCCGGACGACCCCTGGGAGATCCCCCCAAAAAGCGGTTCTCGGTCGCAACCAGACTCGCCCGATACCAGAGCCAGCTCCGGTGCTTTCAGAGAGAGCGGCGGGAGGAGTGAGCGGCCCTCCATCCTGGCCCGGCTGGAGGGGTATCGGGTCCGGCTGAGCGGCGGGGAGCGGTCCGCGCCGGCCAGGGAGAAAAGCAGGGCAAAACCGAAGCAAAGATGATCAGTCGTCGCCGTCCGGCCTGTCCCAGTCGACCTGGAACAGATCGTTGGGCGTACAATCCAGCAGCTGACACAGCGTTTCAATGCGCTCCAGCTTGATGGACTGGGTCTCGTTGTTGACCATTTTATTGAAGTTTTGATAGCTCATGCCCAGTTGCTTATATAGCCAGTATTTTGACCTGCCTTGCTGGGCCAGGAGCTCCAGCACCCTCAGTTTCACCATATCTCATGCCTCCATTATCTAATGTTTCAATAAGATAATAGGGGCGTTTCCCTTTCTAGGTATAGACGGTAACATTAGATAATGTTATAGTCTACCCCAGGAGGGATGATCCATGACAGAGACTGAATTGAGGAAACACCGCTGCTGCTTCAGCGGCCATCGGCCCGAAAAGCTGAAGATCACGGAAAAGGAGCTGGCCCGGCTGTTGGAGGTGGAGATCAAACGGGCTGTCGCCAGCGGCTTCACCACCTACATCACCGGCATGGCGAGGGGGACTGACCTGGTGGCCGCAGAGATCGTCCTGCGCCTGCGGGAGCGTGACGACCGGCTGAAGCTGATCTGCGCCCTGCCTCACCCCGGTTTCGGCCAGCACTGGGGCGGCGGCTGGTCGGAACGGTCCCAGCGGGTGCTGGCCCGGGTGGACCTGACCCGGACCATCTGCCCCAGCTTCTCCTACGCCGCTTACCAGGCCAGGAACGAGTGGATGGTGCGGCACTCAGGGCTGGTGATTGCTGTGTTCAACGGGGAGCGGGGCGGGACGAAAAACACGCTGGACTTTGCCCAAAAGAGCGGGGTCCCGTGCGTGGTGATCGACGGTTAAATTTTGAGTGGGGCGCCCGATGATGGGCGTCCCCCTTGCCATTGGAGATGATGAATTGAACCGACCTGACCGGGCGGGCGGCATTGCCGTCCGCCTCTTCTTGTACCTGTTCGTGGTCTGGGCAGCGCTGCTGTTGGCCCAGTCCCTGGGCGGCGACCGGAGCCCGGCTGGCGGCCTGCCGGACATCCTGACTAATTTGACGGCGGCGCTGGAGCACCCTTTCGCTATCCGCTGGACCGAACATAGCCTGGTGTCCATCCTGGTCTGCTCCGCCCTCTACGCCGCCGCGTTGTGCTACGCCTCCGCCAACCGGGGCAGGACCCGGGACGGGGCCGAACACGGCTCCGCCGCCTGGGGAACGCCCCAGCAGGTCAACGCCATGTTCGCCCAGAAGCAGAACAAGCTGCTCACCCAGAACGTCCGCCTGGGGCTGGATACCCACAAGCACCGCAGGTCGCTGAATGTGCTGGTCATCGGCGGCTCCGGCGCGGGCAAATCGAGGACCTATGTGAAGCCGAATATCCTGGAAGCCAACACAAATTATGTCATTACGGACCCCAAATCGGAGGTTTTGTTTGCCACAGGGGGCTATTTGAAAAGCCAGGGTTACGATATCCGGGTACTGAACTTGGTGAACCTGGAGGAGTCGGACGGCTACAACCCCTTTCGCTACATCCGGGATGAGAAGGACGCCCTGCGGCTGGTGAACAATCTCATCCAGGCCACCACGCCGAAAAACAGCCACAACTCCGATCCGTTCTGGGAGAAATCAGAGACGGCCTTGCTCCAGGCCATCATCCTCATGCTGTGGCAGGAGGCCCCGGAGTATGAACAGAACTTCTCCATGGTCATGCGGGTGCTGGAGTACGCCGAGGTGAAGGAGGAGGACGAGGAGTACGTCTCGCCCCTGGATCTGCTTTTCCAGTCCATTGAGCGGGAGCGGCCGGACTGCGTGGCGGTGAGGCAGTACAAAGTGTTCAAAATGGCGGCGGGCAAGACCTCAAAATCTATTTTGGTGTCCACCGCCGTCCGTCTGGCCCCCTTCAACCTGCCCCAGATCAAGGCCATCACAGACCATGACGACATGGACCTCTACACCCTAGGCGAGAAGAAGTGCGCGCTGTACGCCGTGATCCCCGACAACGACAACAGCCTGAACTTTTTGGTGAGCCTGCTGTACGCCCAGGCGTTCCAGGCCCTCTACTACAGCGCCGACCAGATCCACCACGGGGCCCTGCCCTGCCACGTCCACTTCGTGCTGGACGAGTTCGCCGCCATGCCCATGCCGGGCTTCACCCGAGAACTGGCCACCATGCGGTCCCGAAATATTTCGGCAAGTACCATCATTCAGAATATGGCGCAAATCAAAGCACTTTTTAAGGATGATTGGGAGACGATTCCGGGAAATAGTGACACGATCCTGTACTTAGGCGGAAACGAGGCGGCGACCCATAAATACATTTCCGAGGCGCTAGGCAAGGGCACCATCAACACCAAAACCCACGGGCAGAGCAAGGGCCGCTCCGGCTCCTGGTCCACCAATTTTCAAATCAGCGGGCGGGAATTGCTCACGCCCGACGAGGTCCGGGCCCTGGACAACCGCTACGCCATCCTGTTCATCCGGGGCGCGAAGCCCGTCATGGACCTGAAGTACGACCTCACCAAGCACCCCGCCGTCTGCCACACCGTGGACGGCGGCGGGCCGCCCTACATCCACCATCAGAAGAAACCCAACACCTGGCTCCCGGGCGCGGCGCTGTTCGCCCCGGAGGCCGACCAAAACAAGGAGGAACCCGACCATGAACCATCTGAAAAGCAGTAAGCTCCAGCGCCGGGCCAAGCGGCTGTACGCCTTGTGCGTCTGCCTGGCCCTCACCGCCGCCATGTTTGTCATGCCTGCCTTCGCCGCCAGCGGCGGCGACCCCCTGGACGTGGTGTCCAACCTGTCCGACTTCATCTTTTCCCTGATCCGCGCCGTGGGCCTGATCCTGCTGGGCTACGGCATCCTTCAGGTGGGCCTGTCCCTCCAGTCCCACGACCCCTCCCAGCGGTCCAACGGGATGCTCACCATCGCGGGCGGCATCGTGATCACCTTTACCCGCGAGATCCTCAACCTGATCACCGGCACCGGGGCGTAAGTCTTGCCCGATGCCCGTAACTATGGTATAATGCTAAAAATTGGATACTGGAGGAGAGAGCATGGCAAAACGCTTTGAGTATGACGCCTTTCTCCACGAGGTCCCGGGGAAAGGCGGGGCGTATGTGGTCTTCCCCTGGAACATCCGGGAGGAATTTGGGAAGGGCCGGGTGAAGGTCCACGCCGAATTTGACGGCGTCCCCTATGACGGCAGCATCGTGAACATGGGGTTGAAGGACGCCCATGGCAATGTGTGTTACGTGGTCGGTGTGTTCAAATCTATCCGGGAGCAGCTGGGGAAACAGGGCGGAGATATGCTCCATGTGGTGATCGAGGAGCGTGAGTAAAACGATCAGACAACAAACCAGGGGATGGCAGCGCCATCCCCTGGACTTTTTTCAGAAGCGAGGTGAGAATAATCGGAAGTGGAAACTGGATCGTGGACAACCTGAACTCCGCCCTGTCCACCTGGAACGGCAAGTTGGCGGAGATCTGGACGCTGATCTCCACCAGCCCGGAAAATTTCAAGGGCGGCGGGGTCTGGAACGTGATCGTCAACATCAACGACGGCCTGAAGGCCGTAGGCTACGCCCTGCTGGTGTTGTTTTTCGTCATGGGCGTGGTCAAGACCATGGGGAGTTTCGCGGAAATGCGGAAACCCGAGCAGGCCGTCAAATGCCTGGTCCGTTTCGTGCTGGCCCAGGCGGCGGTATCCCACGGCATGGAGCTGATGACGGCGCTATTCAGCATCGCCCAGGGGATGGTGTCCTCCATCATGAGCTCGTCCGGCCTGTCCGCCCTGGAGGCGGCCACCCTGCCTGACGAGATGGTGACCATCATCGAGGACGTGAGCTTCCTGGAGAGCATCCCCCTGTGGGCGGTGACCCTGCTGGGCTCCCTGTTCATCTGGGGGCTGTCGCTGGTGATGATCTTGACCGTCTATAGTCGTTTTTTTAAACTCTATATGGCCACCGCTATCGCGCCCATCCCCATGGCCAGCTTCGCGGGACAGCCCTCCAGCAGCATCGGCATAGCGTTTCTGAAAACCTACGCCGCGATCTGCCTGGAGGGCTGTGTCATCGTGCTGGCCTGTGTGATCTTCTCGGCCTTCGCCTCTACGCCGCCCGTGATCGCGGACGACACCCTGGCGGCGGCCACCATCGTGTGGAACTATGTGGGCGAACTTTTGTTTAATATGCTGGTGCTGGTCGGAGCCATCAAAATGAGCGACCGGCTGATCCGGGAGCTGATGGGGCTGGGGTGAGCTCAGTACCAGAGGTCGCCGGCGCTGATAGTGTACTCGCCGCTGGCCCGGGCCTGTCGGACCCGTTGGGCGAACAGTTCCGCCTCTGCGCGGTCCTCCCAGCACTGGCTAATGAAATTGCAGATCTTCCAGGCCCCGGTGACCACCCAGGACAGGGCCGCCAGCCCAACCAGGGCGAACAGGATGCCGTCCGCCAATTCCGGGTTGGCCCGGGTCCAATCATGGAGCACGGTGAGGGCCAGGACGATGTACAGCATGGGGATGCCCAGACGGAGTTTGAGGGCCAGACGGAACAGGATGGGGAGCAGGAGCGGCACCGCGCATAAAACAAGGATTTGACATAGCATTGCCACAGACCTCCTATTCGGTAGTTTGTGGCATCTTAGCATAGGTGGACAGGTTTTGCAACGGCCTGTCTGCCGATTCTTAATAATGAGTAAACATGGATCAAATTTGCACGATATTTACTTGATTCCCGTGTTCCCTCAGAATAGACACCAAGTCTTCGGCCTTTAGCCATACGGTTGCGGTATTGTCGTTTGGATGAACGCCGATCAGGCAGGGAGGCTCAAAAAATGCGGCGTCAATATAAACCGACACTTTGTGCTCCGTGTCATTTAGGATTCCCAAAGGCGTAACCGCACCGGGAATCAGCCCCATGATATCCATTAAATCGCTGTCCGACGCGAAAGATAATGCGCGAGTGCCGTTGTTCCGCCGAAATTCTTTCAGGTCAACTCGTTTATCGCCTTTGACCGTGATGAGGTAATAATTTCTCTTTTTATCATCGCGCACAAAAAGGTTTTTTCCGTCCGCCTCGGGGTACGGGAGAGCGACATCAGACACCTCGGCCATATTGTAAACAGCCGTATGCTCCGTGATCTCGTGCCACACATTTTTCTCTGACAAATAACAATATATGTCCTGCTTATCCATGGCTTTTCCTGCTTTCCGATATAAATTCATCACTCATTATAGCACAGGAAATTCTGTGAATCAACTTATGAAAAGAGGTGATACCCATGGAAGTCCGCATCAACAAAGAAGTCCGAGACTACCAGGAAAGCGTATTCTTCGGCTTATCCCTGCGGCAGCTCATTTTCGCCCTGCTGGCCGTGCTGGTGGCCGTGGGAGTGTACTTCGGCCTGCGCAATATCGTGAGCAGCGGCGAGATCGGCTGGATCTGCGTCCTGGCGGCGTTCCCCTTCGCCCTGGGCGGGTTCTTTACCTACAACGGCATGACCTTTGAACAGTTCCTGCTGGCCTTCATCCGCTCGGAACTGCTGTATCCCAAAAAGTTGGTGTTCAAATCGGAAAATTTGTATGCCAAGGCCCTCGAAAATTCGTGCGCAAAGGAGGCACTGAGACTTGATTAAGACCCTGCAAAACGCACTCAAGCAGGACCGGGAGAGCTTCGACCTCCCCCGGTCCGTCCAGGACGCCATCCCCATCCGCCGCCTGTGGCCGGATGGGATTTTTCAATTCGGAAGCAAGTTCTCCAAGACCATCCGGTTCAGCGATATCAACTACGCCATCGCCTCTAAGGAGGACAAAACCTCCATGTTCCTGGGCTATTCGGAACTTTTGAACGCCCTGGACGCAGGCTCCGCCACCAAGCTCACCATCAACAACAAGCGCCTCAACCGCCAGGACTTCGAGCAGAAGATCCTGCTCCCCCGCCAGGACGACTACCTGGACGGCTACCGGGCGGAGTACAACGCCATGCTGATGGACAAGGTGACAGACTCCTCCAACAGCGTGGTCCAGGAGCGGTACGTCACCCTGTCTGTCCACCGCAAGAGCATTGAGGAGGCCCGCACCTTCTTCGACCGGGTCACCGCCGACGTGACCACCCGCCTCAATCACCTGGACTCCCACAGCGAGGAGCTGGACGCGGTGGAGCGGTTGCGGGTGCTCCACGACTTCTACCGCACCGGGGAGGAGACGGAGTTCCATGTGGACCTCCGGGACCTGATGCGCAAGGGCCACAGCTTCAAGGACGCCATCTGCCCGGACAGCCTGGAGTTCAAAAAGGACCACTTCATCATGGGCAACAAGTTCGGGCGGGTGCTGTTTTTGAAGGAGTACGCCAGCTACATCAAGGACAGCATGGTCAACGAGCTGACGTCGCTGAACCGCACGATGATGCTGTCCATCGACGTGATCCCGGTGCCCACCGACGAGGCCGTCCGGGAGATGCAGAGCCGTCTGCTCGGGGTCGAGACGAACGTCACAAATTGGCAGCGGCGGCAGAATAACAACAACAATTTTTCCGCGGTAGTTCCCTACGACCTGGAACAGCAACGCAAAGAGACCCGGGAGATGCTGGACGACCTCACCACCCGGGACCAGCGGATGATGTTCGCGGTGGTGACCCTGGTCCACCTGGCGGACTCCAAGGAGGAGCTGGACAGCGACACTGAGGCCCTCCAGGCCACCGCCCGGAAGCACCTGTGCCAGCTGGCCACCCTGAACTGGCAGCAGGCGGACGGGCTGGTGACCGCCCTGCCCCTGGGCTTGCGCCGGATCGACGCCCTGCGCACCCTGACCACCGAGGCGCTGGCGGTGCTCATGCCCTTCAAGGCCCAGGAGGTGCGGGACCGGGGCGGCGTATATTACGGGCAGAACACCATCAGCAAGAACCTCATCATCGCAAACCGGAAAGAACTGCTCAACGGTAACGGCTTTGTGCTGGGCGTGTCCGGCTCCGGCAAGTCCTTCACCGCCAAGGTGGAGCTGGTGAACGTGGCCCTGGCCACCAACGATGACATCATCGTCATAGATCCCGAAAAAGAATACGGGCCCATCGTTGAGGGCCTGGGCGGCGAGGTCATCGACATCTCCGCCACCTCCCGGAACCACATCAACGCCATGGACATGGAGCAGGGCTACGGTGACGGGGATAACCCCGTAGTCTTAAAATCTGAATTTTTGCTGTCTCTGTGCGAACAGCTGGTGGGCTCGGGCAAGCTCTCGGCGAAAGAGAAATCCATCATCGACCGCTGTACCGCCCAGTGCTATCATGAGTACATCCGGGGCGGGTGCAAGGGCGCGGCCCCCACCCTCCAGGACTTCCACGCGGAGCTGCTCCGCCAGCCCGAGCCGGAGGCCAAAGACGTGGCGCTGGCAATCGAGCTGTTCACCGAGGGCAGCCTGAACACCTTCGCCAAGCCGACGAACGTGGACACCGACGCCCGGATCATCTGCTACGACATCCGGGATCTGGGCAAACAGCTCCTGCCGGTGGGGATGCTGGTGGTGCTGGACAGCGTGTTCAACCGGGTGATCCGCAACCGGGCCCTGGGCCGGAACACCTGGATCTATATTGACGAAATTTACATCCTGTTTCAGCACGAATACAGCGCCAATTTTCTCTTCACCCTGTGGAAGCGGGTGCGGAAGTACGGGGCGCTGTGTACGGGAGCCACCCAGAATGTCGAGGATCTGCTCCAGTCCCACACCGCCCGGACCATGCTGGCCAACAGCGAGTTCCTGGTCATGCTGAACCAGGCCAGCACCGACCGGGCGGAGCTGGCCAGTCTGCTGAACATTTCGGAGAATCAGCTGTCCTACATCACCAATGTGGACGCAGGCCGGGGGCTCATCAAGTGCGGCAGCGCCATCGTGCCATTCGTCAACAGTTTTCCGAAAAATACGCATTTGTACCGCTTGATGAGCACCAAGTTTTCTGAGAACAACGCCGCCTAATCGTCTCTGTTATTTGTGTGCCAGGGGCACCAGGCCATGTGATCGTCCACCATCCCCACTGCCTGCATGAAAGAGTAGACGATGGTGGAACCCACGAATTTGAAGCCCCGCTTTTTCAGATCTTTGCTGATCTGGTCGGAGAGAGGGGTGGATACGGGCAGCTCCGCCATGCTGTGGGGTGTGTTGATAATGGGTGTACCGCCGACATAAGCCCAAATAAATTTGTCAAAGCTGCCGTACTCTTTTTGTATGGCAAGAAAGGCTTTTGCGTTGCCGATGGCGGCGTTGATCTTGCCCCGATGCCGGATGATCCCCGCATCTGCCATGAGCGATCCTACTTTTGCATCGTCATAAAGCGCCACTTTTTGAGGGTCAAAATCATCGAAGGCCGCCCGAAAAGCGTTTCGCTTTTTGAGGACCGTGATCCACGCCAGTCCGGCCTGCATCCCCTCCAAGATCAACATTTCAAACAGTTTATTGTCGTCGTGGAGCGGTCTGCCCCACTCGTTGTCATGGTAGTCGATGTAGATCTGATCCGGGCCTGCCCATTCACATCTGCGGATCTGTTCCATTTGTGTGTACCCCCTTTTTACTGCAGTTTATCATAAAATAATGAAAAAGCAAAGTAGAGGTGATGGTTTATCCCAAAAGTAAAAGAGAAAGCATCCACATCTAAAAAAGTAAAAGGAAAAGTCCAGGCCGCGCCGAAGGAGCTCCTCTGGCGCGGCCTGCTCACTGGGTCCGAAAAGCTGAAGGGCCAGCTCCGGGACGCCGCCGAGGGCGGGCGGCGGGAGGACACCGAGGCCGACCGTGCCCAAGACACCGCCCGGATGGGGGCCCGCCTGGCGATGGACAGGCTGGGGAGGCTGGCGCTGGGGAAGAAAAAAGCTCGGAGCTGGTCTGGGGAGAGTCGCCCGGATGCGGACGCTCCGGGGCCCATCGCGGATGATACCTGGCCCGCCACCCAGGCGGAGCCACCAGCCCCGTACAGAGGCGCGGAGCCTGTGCGGATCAAGACCCGGGAGGTCGCTTCGGAGGTTTCCGGCGTGGAACACTACGCTCCGCCCCAGCGGCCTGTGCCCCTGTCCAGCCAGCCCGTGGTCAAGACGAAGGACGCCTATCTCCATCGCCAAACGGTAGGCCAGGTCCAGGCTCGGCGGCAAACCGGGTCCGTCCCACGCGCCGGGGAGTTCATCCAGACCGAGTACCCCAGCCAGCCGACGATCCTGACAAAAGGCAGCCCCATTCGTCAGGAGGGCATGGTCTTGGAACGCCCTGGCCAAACCACCGCACTTGGGCAAATATCTGAAGATCCTCCGACGCATCCGCCCCAGGCGTTGGAGCGGGGCAGGCAGAGGTTTGTGCGGGAGCGGGCCCGTCAGGCGGCGGCACAGCGGAGAAACCAGAACGTGGGCGGCACAGTCTCCGCGCCGGTCGGGAGTCAAAGCGCCGTTGGTATGCCTTCCCCGGTTTTGCCATCCCGGCCCGTTCACACAGAGGGGCTTTTCAGCAGTGAAGCTGTTCGGGAAAGCCGGTCCGACGGGAAACGCACCGTCAAAACGGCCCGCTCGGGACGGGCCCCTGTCGGGAAGCCCGGACGGCAAAGGGTAAAATCGGCGGCGGGCGTCCCGGGACGGCCCGCCGAAGCGGCAGACCGCTCCGCCGGCGTGGCCCGGCAGACCGCCCGCGCCGTCTCTCAGGCCCGTCAGCGGGCTGTAAAGGCCGCGGGTGAGGCCAGACGGACGGCAGCGGCCGTGGACAGGCCCGTGGCCAAGGCCGCCGCGTCGGCCCTCCGTGGGGCCGTGTCGGGCATTCGGGGCGCCATGGCTCCGCTGGCCGCCGGCGGCGGGGCGGTGATCGCGGTGGTGCTGGTGCTGTGTCTGGTGGCGGCGCTGGTTATGTCGCCGATGGGCATCTTGTTCGGCGGCGAAGAAACGGGCGGGCAGACCATCGCCGACGCCGTCCGGGAGATCAATTTGGAATACGGCGCAAGGCTGGAGGAGATCAAGGCGGGCACATCCCACCACCGGGTGGAGCTCTCCGGCGCCCGCGCCCCGTGGCCCGATGTGCTGGCGGTGTACGCGGTAAAAACCACCTCCGACCCGGTCAACGGGCAGGAGGTGGTCACTATGACGGATGAGAAAAAGGAGCTGCTGAAGCAGGTCTTCTGGGATATGAACCAGCTCTCCAGCTTCACCAGCACCGTCCCCGGTGAGGGTGACGAGGAGGGTACGACCACCCTGCACATCACCGTCACTGCAAAGACCGCCGACGAGATGGCGGACACCTACGGATTTACTGCCGCCCAGCGCCAACAGCTGGCGGAACTTCTCTCGGAGGAGTACCGGGAGCTGTGGAATGCGGTGCTCTATGGGGTCGGCACTGGAAGCGGGGAGATCGTGGCCGTGGCGCTGTCCCAGGTGGGCAACGTGGGAGGCCAGCCCTACTGGAGCTGGTACGGGTTCAGCCACCGGGTGGATTGGTGCGCCATCTTTGTGAGCTGGTGCGCCGACCAGTGCGGGTACATCGACGCCGGGGTGATGCCCAAGTTTGCGGGCTGTGTGCAGGGCTCCCGTTGGTTCAAGGACCGGGGGCTGTGGCAGGATCGGAGCTACGAACCACAGCCGGGGGACATCATTTTCTTCGACTGGAACGACCCGGGTGGGTTCTCCGGGCCGCAGGACGGGGTGCCGGACCATGTGGGTATCGTGGAAAGGGTGGAGAACGGACGGGTATATACCGTGGAGGGGAATTCTGGGGATAAGTGCTGTCAGAGAAGTTATCCGGTGGGATATTATGAGATTTACGGGTATGGATCAAAAATAGCGCACAATACTTGTAGACTGATGACCTGAAACAGCCCAACGCTCGCACATTACCTTGGATTATCCGTCAAAATCTGTGCGGTAGAGCGTCCACCTTATTTACGCTCCGTCGAACAAATTCAGAGCGGTATGAAGATGGAAAATATATGAAAGGGTCCCGGAGGATTTCCCCAGGACCCATGCAGTCAAAAAAGCATTGTGCTCTCGATAAATCTTTTTCAGGAAAGAAAAAGAAACTGGATGAGAGTTTTAACACCGTAAATGATTTGACGCTCTCCAATATCCCAGCATTGCTGCATTTCCATCAGTTTTTTGCAGTTAGGCATGACTCTGTCCACCTCCTTTGAATACTAGTATACAACACGTTTTGCAAAAAAAGAAGTGTGAACATGCATAATCTTGCCAAATTTAGATTAGTTATTTTTGTGCATGAAATGAATGTTAAGCGAAACTGTCCTGCATATGTGGACGAAATCGAAGCATATTTTTCCGGAATTTGCAATAATTTGGGGTGCTTCCTTCGTGTTGGCAGCAGATAGATATCCTTTGCACGGTCAATGGTGAATTTTGACATAGTTCTATTTTCATATTTTGGAGAACCATATATATAAAGCAACGCTGATTTACATTCATCTACAAATTGGCCTGATGTTCCAGCATAGCGATACAGCCCTGCCGCTGCTTCTCCAATATCTCCAAAACACCTTGCAGCCTGGCAATTTCTGATCCCACCTCGTTATAACGCTGCTCCAGCATTTCCAGGCGCCGTATAACTGACCGCTCTCCTTCGGCCTCAAGTTTTACATATTCTGCTAGTTCTTTCAGTGAGAAACCCGAGTCCTTCAAAACAAGAAGGTCTTGAAGATGCGCTACATCATCTTCTGTAAATATGCGTACTCCATTGGGGGACCGCTCAATAAAAGGGAGCAGCCCCTTTTTATCATAGAATCTGATCTTGGAACTGGGGATACCCAATTTCAGGGCGGTCTCCCGCACAGTATAAAACATAAAAAACCCTCAATTTGTCTTGACTTAAACCTAGGTTTAAGTTGTATAATGTATTCATCCATATCTTAGCATTTGTAAATAGATTAGAACAATTTTGCCAAACAGTAAATACAAACCGCAAAATATGTATAGTTCACATCAAAAGTTGAATACCTGGAGGTCGGACCAATGCTCAAAATCATGATATTAGAGGATGAAAAGGCTCAGACAGACAGGTTGTTGCAGTTTTTATCAAACTACCATGATGAGCATGAAGAGTTTGAATATATTGCTGAAGCTTACAGCCGAGGTATAGCTTTTTTAGATGCCTATAAATGCGATGCTGATCTTATTTTCTTGGATATTCGCATACCTGATTTGGCAGGAATGGACGTAGCTAAAAAGATTCGAGAGGTAGATCAAAATGTAATGATTATTTTTGTAACTAATTTGACCCAATATGCTATAGAGGGATATTCTGTCGAGGCTTTTGATTATATCTTGAAACCGATCCAGTATGCCTCATTCTCTGCGAAGCTGGATAGGGCCCTTCGTATGCTGTCGTATCGGGAGCCAGAAATTTCTCTGACCTTCCGGGAAAAAGAGGGAGGAAAGCGCATTCCCGCTGGGACAATCACATATGTCGAGGTCTGTGCCCACGACCTTTTATTTCACACTGGAAATGGTGCAATCAAGCAATGGGGCACTCTCTCAAAATATGAAGCTCTGCTGAAAAGCGCCCACTTTGCACGGTGTCATACAAGCTACCTCGTTAATTTGAAATTCGTTCGGAGCATTAGAAAGGATTCGGTTGATGTTGCGGGGGTGTTATTGCCCATTTCCCGCCCGCGGCGAAAAGAATTCTTGACCGCTTTTGCGCAGTACAAAGGGGGAGCCGTTTAATGCCCACATGGTATGCTGAGTTCCGTATGCCTATCCTGCTGCTCCAGTCTGTGGTGGGGGTATTGGTCTTTGCCTACTCCCTGAACCCGCACCCCCGGGTCAGGCTTCGCCTGGTTTTAGGGACAGGGATAGGATGTGCTGCCTTGCATTTGGGACGGCTGATCTTTTTCCCTGGCATGACCGACACGGTGAACAGCCTGGGGCGGGTGGTTCTGTCCATAGCGGCCTATCTCGTCCTGATTGTCATCTGCTGGTTTGTCTATCAGGAGAGCTTCTGGACCGCGCTGTTTGTGGCCTCCTCCGGCTACATCGCTCAGGACCTGGCCGGGACGCTGAAAATGATGCTCAAGCTGATCCCCGCTGTCAACGGGCTGTGCCAGGACCCGTTAGGCATCCTGGCGGTAGACCTGCTGGCATATTACGGCTTCTACATCGTACTATTTTTCATCTTCCGCCCCTTTACCCGGAACCGGGAGGAGAATTTCGACAACCGGGAAAAGGCGGTGTTTTCCTTTGTAGTGCTCCTGTTCTGCCTGGGCATGGCCCGGCTGGCCCAGGGTAATCCAGACCGGAACCAGACCGCTGTGTTTGCAGAGTGCTTGTACCAGATCCTGTGCGACCTGTTCATCCTGCTGCTCCAATTCGGTGTCATGGAGCGGGCACGTCTCAGCCGCAGCGTGGACACCATGCGGGAACTGGTCCACCAGCAACACGAGCAGTTCCGCCAGTCCAAGGAGAGCACGGATCTGGTCAACGAAAAATACCACGACCTAAAAGACCTGCTGGAAAGCTTTCAGGGCCGTATCTCCCAGGAGCAGATTGATGCGATGAAGGAAAAAATCGGAACATATGACACCTATGTAAAGACAGGCAACCAGGTCCTTGATATTGTTCTTGCCGAAAAGCGGGCGATCTGCAACCAAAAAGGCATCATATTCACCTGTTACGCTGATGGCACCGGCATGGAATTTACAGAAGAACTGGATCTATATTCACTTGTGAGCAACGCCTTGAACAACGCCATTGACGCAGTGAGCAAGCTGCCAGAGGGCGAACGATTCATTTCCTTATCCGCAAAGTGTACGAATGGGATGCTCATGCTCCATGTGGAGAACCCGTTTTGTGGGTCGCTTACAATGGAAGATGGCTTGCCCAAATCCTCCCGCGATGAACGTTATCATGGGTTTGGCATGAAAAGCATGAAACGGATT
The DNA here is from genome assembly GCA_910588625.1 of uncultured Oscillospiraceae bacterium. Taxonomy (GTDB): domain Bacteria; phylum Bacillota; class Clostridia; order Oscillospirales; family Oscillospiraceae; genus Enterenecus. The sequence goes on along the minus strand of CAJUQN010000006.1, from coordinate 25,823 downwards.
GCGGAAAAGTATGACGGAACCTTGTCAGTGCAGTCGGAAAATGGAATTTTCGGTCTGGACGCATTGTTGCTTAAACCATAGTTGCAAGTTTTGATGTGAAATATACAGGTTTTGCGGTTCCCCTTTACGGGGAACCGTTTTTTTTGCTATTTTGCACATATCAAACAGCTTATGGAGGGATGAAAATGAAAAAAGTACCAGCACTGTTTCTTGCGTTCCTGCTCCTGTTCAGTCTATTGGCCGGGTGCTCCGGCGGGCCTTCCGCCGCCACCGCCAAGCCCAGCACGGCCCCCTCGGCGGAGCCCACTCCGCCGCCGCGAAGCGAGGAGATGTGGTTCCAGAACGGCGAGAAGAAAATCTACGCCAAGATGTTCCTGCCTGCGGAGGAAAAGGACAAGTATCCCGCCGTGGTCATCAGCCACGGTTTCGCCGGGTCCTCTGAGGACAACGTGAGCCGGGCAGAGCTGTTCGCCGGAAACGGTTATGCCGCAGTGGTGTTTGATTTCTGCGGCGGAGGCCGGGGTTCCAAGTCCGACGGAGAGATGACAGAGATGAGCGTGCTCACCGAGGCGGAGGACCTGAACGCCGTCATGGACGGGATGCTGGCCCTGGACTACATAGACGGCAGCAATTTCTTCCTCCTGGGGGCCAGCCAGGGCGGGTTCGTGTCCTCCTACGTGGCCGCCAAACGGCCCGATGACGTCAAGGCCCTGATGCTCCTGTTCCCCGCCTACGCCCTTCAGGACGACTGCTGGGAGCGCCACGGCTCCATTGAGAACATCCCTGAGACCGAGTCCCTGATGAACAACACTCTGGGCGCCATCTACAGCCAGGACGCCATGTCCTTCGACATCTACGATGTGATCGGCGGCTACAAGGGCGATGTGCTGATTTGCCACGGCGACAAGGACGACCTGGTGGACCTGTCCTACTCCGAGCGGGCCGTGGAGGTCTATGAGCACGCGGAGCTGAAGGTCATCAAGGGCGCCGGACACGGCTTCCAGGGCAAGCCCCTGCGGGAGTCCAACGGCTACCTGGTGGAGTTCCTTCAGGCCCACACCAACTAATTGACCAACGGCATAGGATGCCGAGAAAAATGGAGGAAAAAACAATGAAAAAAATTGCAAAAGCCCTGTCCCTTGCCCTGGCCGTCATGCTGATGGCCCTCACCCTCACCGCCTGCGGCTCCTCCGGCTCCTCTGGGATGACCAAGCAGTTCACCGCCGGTTCGGCCTACTTTATCGGCGATATCGGCTGGTACAACAGCGACGTCTACACCCTGCGCCTCATCGGCGAGGACTCCTATGAGCTGATTTTCCAGGAGTACCGCTTCGGCACCGAGGACGCGGGCACCAAGGGCCTGCGCACCATCGTCTACACCGGCAAGTGCTCCGTGGGCGAGAGCGCCGATGGCTGGGAGACCCACCGGGACGTGACCCTCCAGCCTGCCGAGCGCATCTTTATGGAGCAGCACGAGAAGGGCTATGGCCGCGCTGCCATTGCTGGCCACTGCGTCATCGACACCGCCAACTGGACCGACGCCATGACCGAGCTGCTGGACCCCGAGAACAGCTCCATGACCGCCAAGGACTTCCTGGGCAAGTACGCCGAGACCGTGACCATCACCGTGGAGGACCCCTCCCTGGATACAGAGGACACCTCTCTGGGCTATAAGATCGTGGAGATCCCCACCCTCACCCTGGTGACCGAGGCGGGCTGATTTCAAATCAACGCATACAGGCTCAATACTTAAAAGGTCGGGGCTGCTGCATGAGGCAGCGGCCCCGATCCGGTTTTAGAAAAGGAGGAACTGACAGTGAAGGGCAAAAAGGAAAAAGGGACAGCCAAACCGAAGGCAAAGGTGAAGGGCAAAGGTCTCTGGACCGCGCTGTCCATCGTATTTACCCTGTTCTTCATCCTGTTCGTGGTGGCTACCCCCATCGCCAACAACTATGAGGGCATCATCAACATGGTGCTGGGGACGGAGAGCTCCAAGACCATCGGCGACGAAGGCAAGACCTGGTTTGAGGCGGACTTCACCAGCGACGAGCAGGTGAAGCAGGGTGAGCAGGTCGTGGAGAGCATCGTAGCGGGGGGCTCCGTCCTGATGTTGAACCGGGACAATGCCCTGCCCCTGGCCTCCGGCGCGAAGATCACCCTGGCCAGCATCAACTCCGCCCGGTTTGTCTACGGCGGCACCGGCTCCGGCGGGATGAAAACCGACAATGCCAAGACCCTGAAGCAGGCCCTGGAGGACGACGGCTTCTCCGTCAACCCCACCATGTGGTCCTTCTACACCGAGGGCGCGGGCAAGGACTATGGCCGCACCCAGGCGTCCGGCAGCCTGAACAACTACATTTTTGACAACTCCGAGTACACCACCAACGAGGTCCCTCTGAGCGCCTACGGCAGCGGGGAGTGGAACAGCGTCAAAGAGTACGGCGATGCCGCCATCTTTGTGATCTCCCGTGTGTGCGGCGAGGGCGCGGACCTTCCCTGGCACAGCGCCGGGGACGGCAACGGCAACATTCTCCAGCTCTCCAAGGAGGAGCAGGACCTGCTGGGCAAGCTGGCCGAGCTCAAGCAGAGCGGCGATCTGAAGAAGATCATCGTCCTGCTCAATGTGGCCAACGCGGTGGAGATGGACTTCCTGAACCCCGACGTGTGCGGTACCGACTACGGCGTGGACGCCTGCCTCTGGGTAGGCGAGGTTGGCCAGAGCGGCATCAACGCCATCGGCGACCTGCTCAATGGCACGGTGAACCCCTCCGGCAAGCTGGTGGACACCTACTGCTATGACAATCTGACCTCCCCCGCCATCCAGAACGCCCACGCCACCAGTTACACCAATGCTGCGGCCAAAGGCCTGGCTTTCAAAGGCACCAACAACGAGTATTATGTGGCTTACCAGGAGGGCATCTACATCGGCTACCGCTACTACGAGACCCGGTATGAGGACGTGGTGCTGGGTCAAGGCAACGCGGGTGATTTCAACTACGACAAGACTGTGGCCTTCCCCTTCGGCCACGGCCTGAGCTACAGCACCTTTGAGTACGCCAACTACGCCATGGCCGAGGACGGGGACAAGTTCACTATCACTGTGGACGTGACCAACACCTCTGACGTGGATGGCCGCGAGGTGGTGGAGATCTATATGCAGTCCCCCTACACCGAGTACGACAAGGCCAACGGCATCGAGAAGGCCGCAGTGGAGCTGGTGGGCTTCCAAAAGCAGGACGTGCCCGCCGGGCAGACCGTCACCTTCACCGTGGATGTGCCCAAAGAGGAGATGCGCACCTATGACGCCAACGGTGTGGGCTCCTATATCCTGGATGCGGGCGACTATTACTTCGCCTGCGGCAACGGTGCCCATGAGGCCCTGAACAATATCCTGGCCGCCAAAGGTGCTCCGGTGGAGGGCAAGGCCGAGTTTGCCGCCAAGCACACCGTGGCGGCCCAGGACAATGAGGTGTTCGCAGTGTCCTCCGCTACCGGCGCGGAGATTGTCAACCAGCTGGACCACGCCGACCTGAACCGCCGGGAGGGCGATAACAGCGGCGGCATCGTCTACCTGACCCGTTCCGACTGGGAGGGGACCTTCCCCAAGGCCAACATCACCCCCACCAGCTATAAGGCGGCTTTCCAGCTGGCGGCCTCCGACGATATGGTGGCGGAGATGAACGCCCTGTACCAGAAGAACACCTCCGGCACCATGCCCGCTGTGGGCAAAGAGGGGAAACTGATGCTGGCCCAGTTCATCGGTGTGCCGATCGATGGCACAGTAGAGGTCGACGGTCAGAGTTACACCTGGGATGACCTGGTGGATCAGGTGACCTTCAACGAGATGGCCAAGCTCATCGGCCAGGCCTACCACGCCACCGCCCCCGTGGCCAGCGTGGGCAAGCCCGCCACCAAGGACGAGAACGGCCCCCAGGGCATCACGGCCACCCTCACCGGCGGCGGCTCCTCCACCAGCTACACCTCCGAGGATCTGCTGGCTGCCACCTTTGACCCGGAAATCGCCGAGAGCATGGGCCGCTCCGTGGGCAACGACTGCCTGCTGGCCAATGGCAAAGCCTATTCCGGCATCTACGGCCCCGGGGTAAACATCCACCGCACCCCCTACAGCGGGCGCAACTTTGAGTATTACTCCGAGGACCCCTTCATCTCCGGCAAGACCTGCGCCGCCGAGGTGGCTGGTATCCAGTCCAAAGGCGTGTACGTTTACATGAAGCACTTCGCCCTCAACGACCAGGAGACCGCCCGGGACGGTATCTCCGTCTGGACTAATGAACAGGCCGCACGGGAAATCTACCTCCAGGCCTTTGAGTACCCTGTGGTGGAGTCCGGCGCTTACTCCGTCATGACCTCCTTCAACCGCATGGGCTGCACCTGGGCTGGCGGTGACAAGGGCCTGCTCACCGGCATCCTCCGGGGTGAGTGGGGTATGCCCGGTTTCGCCCTCACCGACTTCTCCAACAGTAACAACTACATGGACGTGGTCAACGGCGTTATGGCCGGTGGCGACGCCTGGGACTGCAACGATTCCACCAAGTGGACCAGCAAGCTCATGGAGTACAAGGACGACCCCGCCGTAGTCACCGCCATGAAGGCGGCCACCAAGCACATCCTGTACACCGTGGCCAACTCCAACGCCATGAACGGCGTCAGCGCCAATATGCAAGTCATTGAGATCCGCCCCTGGTGGAAGAACGCCCTGGTTGCCGCCGATGTGGCCTTCGGTGTGCTGGCCGCCGGCTCCATCTTCATGCTGGTTAAGACGGTGAAGAAAAGCAAAAAAGACACGATGACAACAGAATCCTAATCCTATGCGCTGAATGGCGGCGGCAGGACTGCCAGGTCCTACCGCCGCCATTTTAATGAAGTCTGTGAGGAATGACCATGAGAAAAGTAATATCCATGAACAAAGGATGGGTTTTTATTGGACCAGACGGTTCTTCAACCCCAATAGACGTGCCCCACACCTGGAATAACCTGGACGGCCAGGACGGGGGCAACGACTACTGGCGGGGGACCTGCGTGTACGAGAAGGCGTTCCCCAGGCCGGACTTTGGCCCGGACCAGCGGGTATACCTGGAATTCCAGGGGGTGAACGCCTCCGCCAAAGTGGAACTGAACGGGACAGAAGTCGGCACCCACGACGGCGGCTACTCCACCTTCCGCTGGGACGTGACGGACCTGCTGAAGGAAGAAAATCAACTCACCGTCCACGCGGACAACAGCCGGAACGACCGGGTGTACCCCCAGAAGGCGGACTTCACCTTCTACGGCGGCATCTACCGGGACGTTAGCCTCATCGTCGTCCACAAGCGCCATTTTGATCTGGATCACTTCGGCGGCTCGGGCCTCAAGGTCACCGCCAAGCCGGTGGACAACTACACCCGGGGCGAGGTGGTGGTGGACACCTGGCGGAACTGCGAGGAGGGCCAGGTCCACATCGCCATCCAGGACGCAGAGGGAAAAGAGGTCGCCGCCGCCGATCTGGCCAGCGTCAAGCTGTCCCTGCCCAACGTCCGCCTCTGGGATGGCGTGAAAGACCCCTATCTCTACACCGCCACCGCCACCCTCACCGTGGACGGCAGGGAGGTGGACCAGGTCAGCGCGAGGTTCGGCGTCCGGGACTTCTTCGTGGACCCCGCCCAGGGCTTCTTCCTCAACGGGAAGCCCTATCCCCTCCACGGCGTCAGCCGCCACCAGGACTGGAAGGGCATCGGCAACGCCATCACCCGGGAGCACCACGACACCGACATGGCCATGATCCGGGAGCTGGGGGCCAACACCATCCGGCTGGCCCACTACCAGCACGACCAGTATTTCTACGATCTCTGCGACCAGTACGGCATGGTGGTGTGGGCGGAGATCCCCTATATCTCGGAGCACATGCCCAACGGCCGGGAGAATACGATCTCCCAGGCCAAGGAGCTGGTGATCCAGAACTATAACCACCCCTCCATCGTGGTGTGGGGGGTATCCAACGAGATCACCATCTCCACCAAGGACAAGGCGGACATGCTGGACAACCACCGGGTCTTGAACGACCTCTATCACGAGCTGGACCCCACCCGCCTCACCACCCTGGCCTGCTACGCCATGTGCGGGCCCTTCAATAAGTCCGCCCACATCACCGACGTGGTGAGCTGGAACCTGTACCTGGGCTGGTACGTGCCGGGGCTGTTTTTGAACGATCTGTGGATGGGCTTCTTCCACCTGCGCTATCCCAAGCGCCCCCTGGGTTACTCGGAGTACGGCTGCGAGGCCATGCCTAACCTCCACTCCTCCAAGCCAAAGCGGGGGGACCACACGGAGGAGTACCAATGCGTGTACAACGAGTATATGCTGGAGTGCTTCGCCAAGCACCCCTACCTGTGGGCCACCCACCTGTGGAACATGTTCGACTTCGCCGCCGACGCCCGGGACCAGGGGGGTGAGCCGGGGATGAACCACAAGGGGATCGTCACCTTCGACCGCAAGACGAAAAAGGACAGTTTCTACATCTATAAAGCCTGGTGGAGCGACGAGCCCTTCGTCCACATCTGCGGACGGCGGTACGTGGACCGTCCCGAGGCGGTGACCACGGTGAAGGTGTACTCCAACCAGAAGAAAGTTTCGCTGTACGCCAACGGGAAGCTCGTCGAGGAGAAATCCGGCGACAAGGTGTTCACCTTCCAGGTGCCGCTGGAGGGCAAGGTGGAGTTGAAGGCCGTCTCCGGCGCGCTCACCGACCAGTGCGCCATCCGGTATGTGGATACCCCCAACCCGGCCTATAAGCTCCAGGGGAAAAGCTCCAACAGCGCGAACTGGGTGTAGAAGCGCGAACGTAGGCGCATAGGGGAGCTTGGACTGAAGCGAGAACAAAAGCCCAGCCGCCGGAGAGCGGCGGGTTTTGTTCGAGTCGGAGGGGCGTTGTGTGCCGGTGGCACACGTCTAACGCCGACCGAGCCAAAGGCGAGACAGCGACCCGGCCATGCGCCCAACGCGAGCGTGACAAGGAAGCGCAACAACATTAGAGGAGGAGAGTCCATGAGTCAAGAGCCCACCACCGGCCTGAACCGGGCCAAACCATATCAACTGGTGCTGTTCCCCCTGAACAACGGCGCCACCAACGTGTATTACGTCCTCATCCTGTCCTATATCGCCACCTTCGGCAGCGCCGTGCTGGGCATCGCCATCACCTTTGCCTCGGTGATGGTGACGGGTATGCGGCTGTTCGACGCCGTCACAGACCCCATCATCGGGGCGCTGATGGACAAGACCAACGGAAGGTTCGGCAAATTCCGGCCCTTCATGGTCATCGGCTCCATCATCATGGCGGTGTCGGTGGTCTGCCTGTACGTGCTGACCCCCTTCGTCCCCGCCTCCATGATGTGGCTGCGCTACGTGCTGTTCGTGGGGCTGTACGCCGTGTGGGTCATCGGCTACACCTTCCAGACCTCCGTCACCCGCGCGGCCCAGGCGGTGCTCACCAACGACCCCAAGCAGCGCCCTCTGTTCACCATCTTCAACACGGTGGGCTCCCTGGCGGGCATGGGCGTCATGCAGTTCCTGGGCCCCATCATGGCCCGGCCCGAGTTCGCGGGAGATTTCAATCAGAGCTGGTTTGCCATCATGACCCCCATCGGCATCGGGGTGTCCGTGGCCCTCACCATCCTGGCCATCATCGGCATCTGGGAGAAGGACCAGCCCAAGTACTTCGGCCTGGGCGGCGGCAAGCAGGAGAAGGTGAAGGTCAGCGAGTACGTCCAGATCATCAAGGCCAACAAGCCCCTCCAGCGGCTGATGGTGGCGGGCGGCGGCTGCAAGCTGGCCCTGTCCATCGCCACCAACGTGTCTGTTTTGATCATGCTGTACCAGTGCATGATGGGCGATTACGACGGGCTGTACCTGCCCATGATGGTGCTGGGCTATGTGTTCGCGGTGCCCTTCTTCCTGCTCACCGTGCGCACCTCCCAGAAGAAGGGACAGAAGGCGTCCCTCACCCGCTACGTGGCGGTGGCCTTCGTGTGCTACATCGGGGTGCTGGCCATCCTGCTGATGTGGAAGCAGGGCGACCCCAGCCGCACCTTCTCCATCATGGGAGAAAACGGCCTGTCTCTGAACCTGTACACTGTGCTGTTCATCCTGCTCTTCGGGGTAGGCTACGGGGCCTACTACGCCACCGCCGACATGCCCATACCCATGGTGGCGGACTGCGCCGACTATGAGACCTACCGCTCTGGCAAGTTCATCCCCGGCATCATGGGCACCCTGTTCTCCCTGGTGGACAAGCTGGTGTCCTCCCTGTCCGCCACGGTGGTGGGCGTGGCCTGCACCGCGATCGGGCTGGAGTCCCTGCCCACCAAGTCCACCCCTTACACCCCCGGCATGAACGTGGTGGTGATCGTGCTGTTCTGCGTGATCCCCATGGTGGCCTGGGCGCTGACCCTCTGGTCTATGAAGGGCTACGAGCTGGACGGCGAGCGGGTTAAGACCATCCAGGCGGTGAACGCCGCCCGGAAGGAGGCCGTGGCGGGCGGCATGAGCCTGGAGCGGGCCATGGCGGAGATCACGGACGAAAGCGTGAAAACAGCGTAATAAGGAGGGATTTCCCATGAAAATGACATGGCGCTGGTACGGCGAGGGCAACGACCAGATCAAGCTCAGCGACATCAAGCAGATCCCCGGGGTGGAGGGCATCGTGTGGGCGCTCCACGACAAGATGCCCGGCGAGGTGTGGGAGATTGGCGAAATCGCCGCAGTCCAGCAGCAGCTCAAACCCTATGGTTTCAACATGGACGTGGTGGAGTCCGTCAACGTCCACGATGACATCAAGATCGGCCTGCCCACCCGGGACCAGTACATTGAGAACTACAAGCAGACCATTAAAAATTTGGCCCGGTTTGGCGTCAAGGTCATCTGCTACAACTTCATGCCGGTGTTCGACTGGACCCGCACTGACCTGTTCCACCCCGTGGGGGACGGCTCCACGGCGCTCTATTACGAGGCGGCGAAAATTAAACAGGACCCGAAAGAGATGGCGGACTATGTCATGGGCTTCACGGAGAAGTACCACATGACCTTCCCCGGCTGGGAGCCGGAGCGGATGGCCAGGCTGGACGAGCTGTTTGAGAAGTACAAGCCCGTCACCAAGGAGAAGCTGTGGGACAACTTCAAGTACTTCCTGGAGGCCATCATGCCCACCTGCCATGAGTGCGATATCAAGATGGCGGTTCACATGGACGATCCCCCCTGGGACATCTTCGGCCTGCCCCGCCTCCTCACCAGCGGTGCGGCCATCGACAAGTTCCTAGCGATGGTGGACGACCCCTACAACTGCCTGACCCTGTGCTCCGGAAGCCTCAACGCCGACCCGGACAACAACGTGGCGGACATTGTGCGAAAGCACTGCGACCGGATCGCCTTTGCCCACATCCGCAACGTGAAGCACTTCCCCAACGGGGACTTTTCCGAGGCGTCCCACCGGGACTGTGATGGCGATACCGGCATCCTGGACATCCTCAAAGCCTATCACGACTGCGGCTTCGACGGCTACATCCGGCCCGACCATGGCCGCCACCTGTGGAACGAGGGCCCGGGCACCGTCCGGCCGGGCTACGGCCTCTACGACCGGGCGCTGGGCGTCATGTATATGCTGGGCGTGTGGGATACGCTTGACAAATTTGACAAGAAGTGATCCGAGCCTCCCCACCCGACGGAGCGGGGAGGCTGAAATAAGTTTATTAGGAGGAAATCGTTATGAATCTGCCTTTGAACGTTGATTTCAGTGGGAAAGTGGTGGTTGTCACCGGCGCGGGCGGCGTGCTGTGCGGCGACATGGCCAAAGCCTTCGCCCAGGCGGGGGCAAAAGTCGCCGCCCTGGACCTGAACGAGGAGGCCGTGAAGAAGCTGGCGGAGGACTGCAAGGCCCAGGGCTGGACCTGCGAGGGCTACAAGGCCAACGTGCTGGAGCCGGAGGCCCTGGAGGCCGTCCACCAGCAGGTGCTGAAGGATTTGGGCCCCTGCGACATCCTGGTGAACGGGGCGGGGGGCAACAACCCCCGGGCCACCACCGACAACGAGTACCAGCACGAGTGGTCTGAGGGCAAAAAGGGCTTCTTCGACCTGGACGCGGGGGGCGTGGACTTCGTGTTCAAGCTGAACTTCCAGGGGACGCTGCTGCCCACCCAGGCCTTCGCCAAAGACATGGTGGAGCGCAAATCCGGCTGTATCCTGAACATCAGCTCCATGAACGCCTATATCCCGCTGACCAAGATTCCCGCCTACTCCGGGGCCAAGGCCGCCATCTCCAACTTCACCCAGTGGCTGGCCACCCACTTCGCCAAGTCCGGCATCCGGTGCAACGCCATCGCCCCGGGCTTCCTGGTGTCCAAGCAGAACCGGAAGCTGCTGTTCAACGACGACGGCACCCCGACGGCCCGGTCCGCCAAGATCCTCAACGGCACCCCCATGGGCCGCTTCGTGGACAGCGAGGAGTTGCTGGGCGGCGTGTTCTTCCTGTGCGACGACAGGGCCGCCTCCGCCATCACCGGGGTGGTGCTGCCCATCGACGCGGGCTTCGCCGCCTATTCCGGCGTGTGATTAAGCGCCATTTACTTTGCTTCATCCCCGGTACCTTTGAGCCATTGTGTGCTGGGAGATGATATAGCAGCGGCTGTTTGCAAGCCAGTCACTGCCTCCTCTTCATTAGGGCGGCCAGCCGTCAGGCTGGCCGCCCTGCTAAAAATGCAAATAGAGCCACCACGCGTTGCTGTTCGGGAAAAGTGTTGGATATCTCCGCGGTTCTGTGATAAACTATTTCAAAACAGGACTAAGGAGTGTTGAAAATGCTTACATTTGAAACCGTTTTATCCGCATTCAAAGATTATCTTGCCGAGGACACCAGGTACGAGGTGATCATGGCTTCCCGGGGCTACGTCATCCTGGAATGGAACTCCAACGACCGGGAGTTGGAGAGCGCGGTGGCCTGTCCTACACCCGAAGTGATGAAGGAAGAACTACTGAGCGACCTGAGAGGATACCTGCAGTATAAGACCACGTTGTGCAACCGGGATCTGACGGACGATGAGTGGGAGCAGATCGAAGCCCAAGTGGACGAGATGTCCGCTTCCATCCAGTAACAAATCATGTACACAGCAAAATCGAAGCGGTCATTTGAGGGCCAGACGCCGGACGCAGAGCCGTGACCGCAGACGGGGAGGATATTGATGGAGGACAGAAAAAAAGACGGGATATGGCTTCCCTGTCCGCTTTGCGGCAGCAGGACAAAGACCAAGATATACGAGGATACGGTACTGATAAACTTTCCTCTGTATTGTCCAAAGTGCAAAAAGGAGACCAGGATCAATGTGGTCCTAAAGAAGATGGTTTTGAGCAAAGAGCCAGACGCATAGACGCAGAGCCTGCTCCCAGACCGTTTGGGAGCAGGCTATTTTTAACGAAACGACTTCCAGTTTATGTATCGGCTACAAGTTATCTCCATCTTTCGCCCGCAGCGCATCCAGGATTGCTCTCATAATTGGGATCAGGGCTTTTGCCTCCTTTTCGGTGCAGGTCTCCAGCAAAAAACGGAGGTTTTCACGGACAGAATCATGAAAATCTACCTCCGGGTAGAAAATCGGCCTGGGGTCCGCCGAATAGAGCCGGACTATGGGGTACAATGTTTCCAACGTGGGGTTTCCGTCCCCGTTTTCCATCCCCATAAGCGTCCTCTTATCGACCGATGTCAATTTGGCCACTTTATCCTGCGTAAGATTCACCCTGTCCCTTCCCTGTGTCGTGATCCTTGCCAGTGAAGCCGAAAACTCATATTTCCCGGTTGAAGTTAATTTCTTTTTCTTCACTATATTTCACCTCTTAAAAGTATTCTACTATATGTATAATTGTACTTCAAGAGTTACAGAACTCACTTAATATATGTATTATAATATACTTTATAGGGGACATTATGCGACATGGAAAAGGATGTTTTTGCTATGACGAAGCGTGTTCATTTACAATTTGAGACTTTCAAGAAAACGTAGCAGATAACCACACCCTAACAAGTGTATTATATTGCACATGGACAAGAAGCATTGAAATGCACAATGCTTTTTGCCCATGTTTTGTGTTCATCGGCTGGCAGCCGTACATTGCCAAATATCCATGACCACCATTCTCAGAGTCCCACCTATGGGATCTGAGGTTGGTGTCCGTGTGCAGTATGGCCAACACAGCTCTCCAAGAGCCCGAAATGCCCGTTTGCCCGTGACCTCCGATCTCAGATCCTTCAAAGTTCTGAGATTGGAGTTTTGCATATGAGTTATGATATGAAAAAAAGTGGTGAACGTATTCGCCAGCTTCGAATTCAGCATAAGTTTACCCAAGGGATGGTCGCAGAGACTTTGAATATTGATAGAAGTTTCTACAGTCGTATTGAAGCAGGTAAATATGGCTGTTCTGTTGATTTGTTCGTCCAGCTTTCTAATTTGTTTGGAGTATCACTGGATTATCTTATTTTAGGCATATATGGCGAAACGCTGACGGAAAAGACGGAGAGGACATTGCTCAAAGCAGATATAACGAAATTGATGGGCCATTTGGAAAAGCTCAAAGCATCACTTTAAGAAAATGTGAGTATTGCGCACATTCACCTGCCGAATGTGCGCAATACTCTACATACAAATCATTCAACATCCCCTACAATCAAAGTACAGCCAAAAGGCTCTGTACTTTGTCAAGTTCATATCAGCAGTACGGGTATCAGATGAGGGACGGGAAATTGACGATCCAGCCCCAGGAGGCCGAGGGGGTGAGGCGGGTGTTTTTCCTCTACCTCGAGGGTATGTCCCAGCGGCAGATCATGGATATGCTGAACGCCGATGGCGTTGCCTACAGCGTAGAAAACCCGCTATGGACGCACCAGAGGATCACACAGACGCTTCGAAACCCCCGGTACATGGGGGAAAAAGGGTATCCAGCCCTGATCGACGGCGAAACTTTCCGCAAGGCGCAGTCAGCGAGGGCGGAACGGATGCGCAAACGGGGGAACCACCCGGCGCTGCGGCTGACCCAAAAGCTTCGGTGCGGCCACTGCGGGCATCCCCTGCGACGGTCCTTCCAGAAGCAGTTGAAGGATACCCTGCGTTTCCTCTGCGACGGCTGCGGCGCGAGGATCACCATCCCAGATGCCGCCCTGCTGGCGGAGGTGGAGCGGCAGGCGGCGGAGTACGTGCCGCCGTCAGAGGGCGGCTATGCCCCCTCGGAGGATGTGATCCGCCTGTCCAACGCCGTCAACCGGGGGCTGGAACGCCCCGACAACCCGGAGGAGGTAGTGGCCCTAATTTTGCAGGGGATCTCCGCCCGGTACGCCTGCGTTCCGGCGCAGATGACCACGGCGGACATCCTGCGCCTGATCCGGGAAAAGGACTACGACCGGGCCATCCAATTGATCGCCATCACCGCGGACAACGCGGTGAAAGTGACATTTAAGTGACCGTTCACAGCCGATCAGGAAAGGAGTCATCATGGAACAAAACGCACAAAAGCAGCGGGTGGCCGTTTACTGCCGGGTCGCCTCCGACAGTGAGGATCACTCCGCTAGTCTCGCCGCCCAGAAAGCCTACTACACCGAGATGGTGGACCGGCACCCGGAATGGGAACTGGCTGGCATCTACGCCGACAAGGGCATTGCCACCACTGACAGGAAGAAGCAGAAGGAGTTCAATAAGATGCTCACCGCCTGTGGGCAAGGGAAGATCGACATCATCCTGGTCAGATTGGTCTCCCGTTTCGCCAGAAACGTGATGGACTGCCTGGACGTAGTCCAGATGCTGAAAGCCAGCGGCGTCAGGGTGATCTTCGAAAAAGAGGGCTTTGACACTTCCACCGAAGCAGGCGATCTCCGAATCGCGCTGTTCAATGAGCTTGCCCGGAGGGAGAGCGAGTCCATCTCCATGAATCTGTATGCCCGGTGAGGGAGAAGCCACAGTATTCCAATATCAGGAAACGCAATAGGAAGGGAAACGCCATGGAACAGACGGTACAACAGGAACGGCGGGTCCATGTTATCCCCGCCACAAAGCAGGCCGCAGCCCCCGGAGGGGCCTCTGGCCGTCGCAAGCGGGTGGCCGCCTACTGCCGGGTGTCCACCGACAGCGAGGAGCAGCTCACCAGCTACACCGCCCAGAAAGCCTACTATACCCAGAAAATCGGGGAGAACCCCGACTGGGAGCTGGCAGGCATCTACGCCGACAGGGGCATCACGGGAACGAGCATGAAGAAGCGGGTGGAGTTCAAGAAAATGATCGCCGCCTGCAAGCGGGGGCGCATCGACCTGATCCTCACCAAGTCCCTCTCCCGCTTCGCCCGGAACACAGTGGACTCCCTGGAGGTGGTGCGGATGCTCCGGGCCAATGGCATTGGAGTAATTTTTGAAAAGGAAAACATCAATACGCTGACCGAGTCCAGTGAGTTCCTGCTCACCCTGTTCAGCGGTTTCGCCCAGGCGGAGAGCGAATCCATCAGCAAAAATGTGATCTGGGGCATCCAAAAGAGCCGGGAGGCGGGGAAGGTGCCTTTCCAGTACACCAAGCTGCTGGGCTACCGGAGGGGGGCGGACGGCCAGCCGGAGGTCGTGCCGGAGGAGGCGGAGGTGGTGAAACGCATTTACCGCCGCTACCTGGACGGGTGCAGTTTGGCGCAGATCAAGCGGGAGCTGGAGGCGGACGGCGTCCCCACCTCCAGCGGCATCCGGGGCTGGACCTATCAGGTGGTGCGGAATATTTTGACCAACGAGCGTTATATTGGCGACGCGCTCCTGCAAAAGACCTACACCACCGACTGCATCAGTAAAACGGTGAAGAAGAACCAGGGCGACCGGCCCATGGTCTATGTGGAGCGCAACCATCCGGCCATCGTGCCCAAGGCCATGTTTTACCAGGTGCGGGAGGAGATGACCCGGAGGGCCAGCAAGCGGAAGGTGCTGCAGAAAACGGGCAAGACAGAGCAGGGCAAGTATTCCGCCAAATACGCCCTGACCGAGCTGCTGGTGTGCGGGGAGTGCGGTTCCCCTTACAAACGGTGCACCTGGGCCCGGAACGGGAAGAAGCGGATCGTCTGGCGGTGTGTGTCCCGGCTGGAGTTCGGCACGAGATACTGCCACCACTCGCCCACCATGGACGAGGACAAACTGCATCAGGCCATTTTGGATGGGCTCAATGAATTTGTCCAAGCGGGCCGGGGCGTTGGCGCCGAGGTGCTGGACATCGCCGGCATGGTCCAGCAGGGCGGCAGCTCGGAGGAGGTTGACCCGCTGACCCTGCGCAGCCGACTGGACGCGCTGACCGTCCGGCAGGCGGAACTGCTGGACAGGGTTCTGGAGGACATGGACAACCCGGAGCTGACGGCCCAGCTGAAGGCGCTGGCGGAGGAAAAGCAGGACATTCTGGGTCGGCTCGGGGCGCTCCAGCAGGATGAGGAGCAGCGGGCCGGTCAGGAGGCCAGACGGCGGGAGCTGGCGGAGTGGCTGGACCGGCAGGAAACGGCGTTCACCGAGTACGAGGATGTCATCACTCGCAGATATGTGGAAAAGGTCACCGTCCTGGATGCCGAGACCATCCGGATCAAGTTCAGATATACGGAGATCGAAATTGACAGGGCGGTTCGAGCATGATGGAGTGTGTGGGTCGTCAAGCAGAAGCTGAGAAAGGAGTCCGGCAGGGCGGGAGCGTTATCCCGCCTTGCCGGATTCTTTTCCGCTGCGGCTCCGATCTTTTCAGATTTCGGTGGGATGTGCTGGAAACCGTTGCGCCGCAACGGTTTCCAGCTGGTATCTTTTTTGTCTACAGAAGAAAGGTGACGGTGTGATCTTTGCCCGCTGCCAGATAGATTTCCTGGGTGTCGGGCTGCTTGATGGTGTAGCCGGGGGCCGGTTCCAGCTCTTGGATTTTGTACCAGCCCGTGTCCACCCGCTCCAGGTGGATCTGGCCCTCGGCGTCGGTGTAATAGGTGCCCAGGTCGTTGTATTCGCCGGTCTGGGTATCGTCAGAACCGCGCCAGACCTGGAACTTTACGCCCTCAATGGGACTGCCGGTGACGGAATCCACCTTTTTAATAAACAGATCCGGCTTGCGCAGGTTGTTCAATTCAATGGTGGTGGTCTTGTTCTCATCCAGGTAAACAGTATGGATGGTATCGTCCGCCACCCAGCCATTCTTGGGCTTGGTTTCCTGCACGGTATAAGCGCCCGGATTCAGTCCCTCCAGCACGATCAGGCCGTCCTTATCGGTAAAATGCAGCTCGTTATAGCCGCCGTTGACCTCCCTGATGCGGAACTGGACGCCGGAAAGGGGTTCGCCGGTCTGCTGGTCGATTTTCAGCAGGCGCAGACCGGGGCGGGTGCTGTTCACGAAGTCCACCACCACGTCCTGGTCCTTGGTGGCGTCGATCCAGACGGTCTTGCGGTTATTGGTGTCCAGGATATAGGGTGCAGGCACATCGATTTCCTCCACCTCATAGCACCCGGAGGGCATATCGGAGAGGGTGGCCTTGCCGTCCGCCCCCGTCACCACATCGTTTTCATAGCCCAGGTTCACGCCCCGGATATGGAAGCTGGTGCCCGGAACAGGGTCGCCGGTCTCGGTGTTCCGCTTGGTGATGGTCAGGCTGCGCTTGTGATGGTTGGCCTTGGTGACGGTGATGGTCTGCTCACCCTGGAGATCCTCGGCGTTGACATGGACGCCCACCGGGGAGCGGTCGCAGTCAAAACCAGCGGGCGCGTGTACCTCGCGGAACTCGTAGTAGCCCTCGCTGACGTTGGACACGGTGATGGTGCCGTCCGCCTTGGTTTCCTCGGTGCCGATGACCTGTCCATCCCGCAGGATGACAAAAATAGCGCCAGCCAGGGGGCTGCCGCTCTCGTCCACCTTCTTTAACTGCACACGGACCTTCGCGCTGTTCTCGAAAATCAGGGAGATGTCATGCTCCCCGTCCCACACGAAGGGCTGCTTCACTTTGGACACATCGGAGCTGAGAATGAAACCCTCGGGCGGGGTGATCTCCTCGGCGAGATAGCTGCCTTTGGGAAGATCGGAAAAATCCAGGTCCTCTTTGAGGATATACCCGCCGTCCTTGGTCACATATTCCCCGAAGAAGCTGCCGCCATCGTCCAGCTTGACGCTGGTGATGCGGATGATCGCGCCGGGGATGCCCACGGTGGGGTTGTCGGCGTCTACCTTGCGGATCGTGCCGTCCCCCTCGGTGGTGGTCGGGGTGTTGTAGAAGGTGAAGGTGTTGCTGATGGAGCTGTTGGGCAGCACAGTCACGGTCTGAGAAGCGGTCTGCGCCACATAGCCCTCCGGCGCGGACACCTCGTTGATGGTGTACTGATCGGCGGAGAGGCCGTCCGCCTCGGCGGTAAGCGTAAAGGTGCCGTCCGCGCCGGTTTCCCTGGTAACAGAAAAATCACCCGAACCATCTGCGCTTTCAACCTTAAAAGTGACGCCGGGAATGGGCTTGTTGGTGCCCGCCTCCAGCTTTTTCACGGTGAGGCTTACTGTTCCCTCAGTGGGCTTATCGTCTGGCACGGCAATCAAAAGCCGCTGCATAGGCACCCCAGACTGGCCCGCCAGCATCCAGGGCTGGGACTTGTCCCACTCATAGGTCCACAAGTGGTAGCTGTGATAAAACTCCGAGTGGTCCATCACCGAATTGACCCCGGCGGCAATATAGTCGTAGGCAGAATTGCCGGTGGCACCGCCGTCCGCGCTGTCGATGATGCTGTGGGTTCCGATTTTGCTCCAGTCCTTGATGAAGGAGGACTGGCCATAGGTCTCATGATACAGCTTCATAGCAGCCACAAACTCCTCAGCAGCCTGCTCGATGAAGCCCTCCCGGTCCGAATTCACATCCTTGATGATGCCGTGCTCATAGTACCACGACATCGCCTGGGCAACCATAAACCAGATGTCGGACCAGTAGTTATTCCAGTGTTCCAGCCCCACGGCGTTGCCCGCAGCGGTGAAGTCACCGTAGGTATGGGCATAGACGTAGGTGAGCAGAACCCGCAGGGAGGCGTTGTCTACCTCCTCCTTAAAGTTCCACTTTTGACCGTTGGCCCCCGGCCCCAAGGTGCCTTTCTGGTAGGCGCACAGGGCACGGACCGGGGCGTCCAGACCAGGAACGTTGACCTGCTCGTCGAACACGTAGGGCAGGCCCACGTTGTTGATGACGCTGCTGGCCGCTTTGTAGCGGACCGACTTACCGCCAATCTTCATGTAATCCGAGGATTTCTGCGTGATACTGGCAGGAGCCGAGGACAGGCCAGTGGTGGCGAAAGCGGACAAGGGCAGAACACCCATGACGCAAACCAACGCCACCAGCAGGGAGATAACGCGGTTGATAAACTTATGTTTCAAGGTTTTCCTCCTTCTAAAGCAGGGCAGGGTCAAACCTTGAAACAGCTTGGCAGGGCCAAACTATTTTTTAGTCTGGCCCTGCCGGGTTTTTTGTATTGAGTTGTAACCGTTATTCCGGGTATCGCGTGTAGAGGATATAGGTGGGCTGGCCTTCCAGCCACCATTGGGGATACTGCCCTCCCCAGCGGGCCTTATTGTTGGTGCCGCTCTCCGTGACCTTGACGTACTCGCTCGTTCTGTTCAGAACCACCACAACGTGGTGATTTGTCCCGTCTGCGTACTCAATCAGATCACCGGCCCTGATCTGCCCCCAGCTTGGCCGGTCTACCCGCCGCCAGGGGAGGTCCCCAAAGGCGGTATCGCTGCAAAGGATAGCCCAGCCCGCGCAGTTACTGTTGACCTCCCCATAGGGACCGTTGCTGGTGGAGCGGTAGGGGGCGGGGTAAGGGGTGTTGGAGGGATAGGTGTCCCGGAGCGCCCGGATGGTGGCCCGCACATTTTCTTCCGTCAGATCGGTGGGGGCGGCGGGGACCTGCTGGGTGGGCTGGCTTTCCGGAGCAAGGCCCGTGTAGGGCTTATCGCTCTCCACCTGCACCGAAGCGCCGTCCCAGTACACATTGAAACCCACCGCCTCGCCAATATCCCGGAGCTTCACGTAGTTGTTGCCACCGATCTGATAGGCTGTCATGGACACCCGCTGTCCATCCACATAGATGGCCTGGTTGGATATTGTTGCCATGATGTTGGATGCCGCAGATGCCACAGTCGGAAACACACAGAACAGAAGTGCGCCGCAGAGAAAACCTGTCAAAAACTGAAAACGCTTCATTATGTTGACCTCCTTTGTGCTGGTGGGTATTTTATCTCAATTATAGATTACCATATATTTCCATCCATGTCAACAGCTTTCGACAAGTTTCTTACGTTTTTTTCAGCGCTGGCTTTTAGGTTGCCACCCCTTTCACGCACCAGCGGTAGGCGGGCTGATCCTGGACGCAGGTATAGAGGGTGATCTCGTTATCCGGGGTGGCGGACAGGCCGGAGGTATCGGTCACGGCCACCTTTGTAACGCTGGACACAGAGTAGGTCATAGTGCCCAGCACGGTGGTGAAGGTGATGGTATCGCCGGATTTCAGCGTATGGATTTTGCCGAAGTCATTGCGCACACCACGGTTGTGCCCTGCAACGCACACATTTCCCAGCCAAATGCTGGTGCCGGTGAAGTGGCCCGCGCCCTTGAGCAACGGGGCGCTGTCCGTGCCCTCATATACCCCCACCGTCAGGCCAATAGAGGGGATTTTGAGGGTGCCCAGGCTCCCGTTGCTGTAGTACAGGTCGCTGGTTACTTCGGTAAATGCGGTGGCCTGACCGCCCGTGCCGGACACACTGGTGTCCACCGTGGGGAAGCCGGAGCTGTCCACACTGGTGCTGGGGGCAGGATAGCTGCCCGTGGCATCCGTAGAGGTGCCGCCATTGGGATTGCCCACGCTCCCCACCTGATTAACAAGACCGCCATCCAGAGCGCCGGGGACCAGATTGGGGGTGAGGTATTCACCGCTCCCCGGCAGATAGCTGGTGGGGGTGCCGAAACCGGGCGGGATCAGGGCGGTGTTCTTGGAGCGGTCTACGTTGGGATTCTCCCACTCGTAAATGGTATCGTCACTGGTGGGCTGTCCAAACAGGTAGTCATCCGCGCCGTCAATGGTATACTCCAGCGCATGGGCCGGAGCGATGCACAGGGCGGTGAGCGCTGCCGCCACGATCAAAGATTTCCAAAATTTCTTCAAGTACGCATCTTCCTCTCCTTAATTTTCTGATAACCCCAGCACGACACAACCAGCAGGGCGATCACGCCGCCCACAATGCCCAGCACAGGGAGATAGTTGGTGCCCAGATTCAAGCTGGCTGGGACTTCCTCTTCCGACGCGGGCTCGGGCGTGGGGGTCGGCTCTACCTCCTCCGGCTTGGTGCT
Organism: uncultured Oscillospiraceae bacterium; assembly: GCA_910588625.1. GTDB lineage: Bacteria > Bacillota > Clostridia > Oscillospirales > Oscillospiraceae > Enterenecus. The sequence continues at coordinate 5,441 of CAJUQN010000006.1, read as the reverse complement.
GCCGAAGATTGCGGTGTAGGTGATTACCTCGCAATTTGTTTTGGCAACTTGCCCGGTGTAGCTGGCCGTGGCCGTGTAGCCCGTGGCATAGCGACTGCTGGTGGTGCCGGTGTATTTGGCAGTCGCGGTATAAAACGTCCCGTCATTGGCCCACTGAACGTCAGCCAGGGTGAGGGTCTTGCCACCGTCCGTGATGGTGGTGGGGATGAAAGACAGGTCGGCGTCGGACAGGCTGGGATAGGTGCGGGTGGCGGACAGGTTCTTTGTGCTGGTTTGATAGCCCTTGACCTCCACCTTGACGGAGGTATGGTCCAGAATCAAGGTGCCGGTGTAGCCGTCCTCGGTGGTCACTTCCATCTCGCCGTCCAACTGCTTCAGCACAGCCGACAAATCCCCGGTATTGCTGTCCATGGTGATGGTTTCCGTGTAAGGCTGAGTGTCCACCCCTACTTCATCCTGCCGGATCAGATCCAGCAGATAGTAGTGCCGCCCGTTGCGGTCAAAGTCCTCGGTGGGGATGCCGCCGGGATCGTCGGAGAGGGAGAGCTGGTACACCTTGTTGATGCGCAGCTCATCCAGCGGGCCGTAGGTGTATTCCTCCACCGACACAGGGTAGTGCTGCTCGACTGCCGCCAGCGCCGGGAGCGTGGTCACACTCAACAGGGCGGACAATGCGCACAGCAGCATGGCGATCTGTTTTTTCATGATATTTCCTCCTCGCTTTTTTAGCGGACATCGCCGCCCTTTTGATGTTTACAGCGCAACATACCGCTAAGGCGGCACCACCAAATGCCGTAAAATGAGCTTCACGTGCCCTCCGCCTCCTCTCTGGCAAAACGTTTCTCCAGCCGTTCCACGCTCCAGTCCTTTTTGAACTGCCCCAGGGGACCAGGGCCAAACATGGATCGTGCCCGATCATCCATGTCCCGCAGACGCGCCCACAGCTCCGGGTGGCGGCGGCGCAATTCCCGAAGGTCATTGATTCGTTGTAAGGGACAACACCAGCAGGATGGACGGTGATAAATCTCATACAGCCCACCCCAGTCGAAGCCCCGGCTATAGCAGATCTGCAATGCCTGGGCCTCGGTGATCCTCCATTCCACCAGGGGGTAGCGGTTTTGCGGGTCGTCCTTGCACCGATGGGCTTCATCGGCGGCGATGCCGATATAATGCAGAGCGTTCCTTTCTCGTTTGAGCCGGTTGACTTCCTTCCTGATGATGTGTGTTTTGAGTTCTCCGGTACACCAGCGCACCGCCATTCCCGGCCAGCCGTTGCCGTAGGGCGGGATGCCCCTGTGCGCCCGTTTTTCAAGGCAGCTCGGCTTCTGTTTTGGCTCATCAAACATCAGCCACTCAAAGCCGTGGGGATGGCGCAGAGTGGTGATGTGGATGCCCCGCTCCCGGAACAGGAGGGCGTCCAGCTTGGTCATGTGGTCCTCCATCTCGGGGAACTCCATGCCGGTGTCAGCGTATAGAACGCAGTCGATAGGCATTTTCTTCTCCAGCATCAGGAGCAAGAGCGCCGAGCTGTCTTTCCCGCCGGACACCGAAATGGAGCAGAAATTGTTGCTCTTTTCGCTTGTTTTTATAGGTAATTCCCTCCTAAAGCAAAAAATGAGCCCCGGAAGGAATGAAGTCCTTCCGGGGCTGGTGTAATGGGATGAGCTGGCTGTCCGGCTCTAAGGCGGAACCGCCAGACGGTGGATCAGGTGGGGCGCTGTCACTGGCCGCTGCCTCCTTCCGAACCGGGCAGGGCGAAATACGCCTGGAACTGCGTCTGCTGGGCAGGAGAGAGGGAAGCGAAGCGTTCCCCCTCAAAACTGCACAGTAAGAAGGTTCCGCAAATGGTGTCCCCGCTGTCCGTGGGGTTGGGGCGGTTGGGCGGAAGGTTCATGTTCTTGCCCTCGCCGTTGCAGATGAGCATGACCCGCTGGGGCAGATAGCACCCGGCCTCAATGGGACCGCCCACGATCTGCTGAAGGTGTTCCAGGTCGTCCGCCACGGTGGTCAGCCGGGGTTCCTTCCCCGGTTCCACGATCAGAACATCGATTTTTTGATCCATGCTGAATATCCTCCGTTTCATGTGATTTTTATAGCTAAGGGACCCTAATCGCCCCGAAAGCCCTGAGCCATGTCGTAGCCAACCTGTGCCGAGTAATGCTGGTTGATCGTGGTGGGGGCGTTGTAGAGCGCCGCCAGGGTGTACGCCCGGATATTGACCACTCGGGTGGTGCAGCTCCGCAAACTCTCCATGACGTAGCGGATATGCTCCCCATCCAGCCTCAAAAGGCGCTTTTTCACCAGCTCAATGGGAAGTTCCTCTCCGTTGACCCGGATACACTCCCGATGGCTGGCACAGGTTTCCGCCATCAGCTCCACATAGCCGTCGATTTCCTCCGCGTCATAGGGGTGCTCCTGGCGAAGAAGGTCATAGCCGATATTTTCTTTGATCTGCTCCCTGTAGCCATCCATCTCATCCATCCTCATCCGGCTTTTGAGCCTACTGGGGTCCCCACCGCAAACCAGCGGAGCGTTTGCGGTGGGGAGAGCCGGAGCAGCGTAGTGAGTGAGCTTTGCCGCTTGCGGCGAAGCGAGCGATGCGGAGCTTGCGACGGCGAGGTCAGGGGGAGAGATGGATGATTCAGTATCGTTGAGATCAGTCTTGTTCATATCAGTCTTATTAGGGGCGCAAAAACCGCTGTCTTGACCGCGCAGTTCCAGCGGTGCAGAGTGCTCAAAAGGCGCAGTCTTGACGGCGGCACTGTCCAGCGGTCTGGACGGCTGGCTTTCCGCAGTCTGGGGCGCACCGTGCGTCTCCTGGGTCGGGGTCGGAACCGGGCTGGGAATTGCCTGACTGGGCTCTGTAGGCGGGGTGAAGTTCTTGACGTAGATCCGGGCGGGACGGCCTTGGCCCTGCTTCTTGCGCTCAATCAGGCCAATCCCGTTCTGATCCAGCTCCCGAAACAGCCGGGTAGCCTTGTCCTTGCCACAGTTCATCAGCGCCATGGCGTCCTCCTGGGTGAAGTAGATGTAGACGCGGCGTTCCTTGTCCATCCAGCCGTTCTTGACAGACAGGCCCATGCGGTCTAACAGAAGGCCGTAGAGTACCTTGGCCTCAATGGAAACGCTCTTAAAGCGGGGGTCGGTGAGCAGGGTTTTGGGAACGCGGTAGAAGCTGTACTGCTCCGCCTCAGTGCCGTAGTAGTAATCCAGATTCAGATTTGACGGCATGATGATTGCCTCCTTGTTTTTGGCGGGGAAGCAAAAAAGCGCCCCGGCGACTGTGTGTAGTCACCGGGGCGCTGATGCTCCCACCGCATTGTAGATTTGTCCAGAAATGCAAAAAAGCCCCCCTGTAACTGATTTTAGTCAGTTGCAGGGGGGCTTTGATCGGGTTTGAGCTTATTGGGCCCTTATACGGACGGTCAGCCCGTTCATGGAAAGGTCCTTGTACCCAACGAGGTAATAATCCTCACCGTTGTGCTCCACGACAGTCCGGGTCCAGTAGGGGACATCATGATATTCGTCCGTCACCAGGGCTTCAATGCTGCTGCCGCAGTTGTAGAAAATGCCCTGCGCCGTCTGATACTTCACAGAGGAGCCCTTGCGCAGACGACAGGTTTCCACGATAGGCCGGGTTAGATAGGCAATGCGCTCTTGCGCGTCTGCCAGCTTATCGGTGATGATCCGCAACTCCTCCCAGAGAAGGAGTTGCTCCCCGTCGGTGCGGTCAATGCCATCAAGACCGCTCAGATCATCATAGTCCGTGTAGGTGGAGAATTTGAGGAATTGCGTGATTTGGCGGTTCAGCTTGACGGCTTCCGCAAACGCCTCTTGTAAATCGGCCATTTCTACCTCCTTCTCAGCCAAAGAAAATTTGTCCTTTAAGTGCAGCCCTGTTTTTTCACCCCTCCCGCAGACCCCGTTTTTGGGCCGTTTTTTAGTGGAAAAAGAATAAGGACAAACCGCCAACCCGTTGCGCCGCAAGGGTTTTCCGATTTGTCCTTATTATGCCATAAGGGCACACCTTCACGAGCAACCTCCTATCCAATGGGGCCGCTCCCAAGGACGTGCAGGAACTGCTGGGGCACTCGGATGTCAGTACCACGATGAACATTTACGCACACTCTACGAGGGAAGCGAAACGCAACTCCGCCCGACTGCTGGATAAGGTGGTCAACGGGGAGTAAAAAGCTTTCCCTTGTTTCAGCCCGTAAGGGAAAAAACAAGGGAAAGTACATACGGTTTGAAGGTTTGACAAGCGGAAACGCCTGATATTAGAAGGGTTTTTAAGGGGAAGAACAATAAATTCCGATTTATTGAGATGATTTTATCATATCACCAATTCAAACTCAACGGTCAAACCGAAACTTAAACAGACTTTCAATCAGCTTTGTTCTGATATAGTCCTCCATATCAGAATTATAATAACCGTTCATTTTTGAGAAGTACTGCTCATCCTCATACAAAAGCCCCGCGCTGATGAAGTCCCGGATGACCTGGGGCGCGATGCACCGCTTCTGAAGATAGGCGGTCACGCGGCGGTTGTCGCTGTTCGGCGGCGGGAGGGCAAAGGGGACCGCCTTTTTCTCTGGAACGGGCGGCGGCGCACGAAGAAGCCGTGCGCCGCCATGATAGTCCAGAAGGTATTCCACCGCCTCCGGGAAACTCTTACCCTCGAACCGCTCCAGGAAGGAGATCGCGTCCCCGCCCCGGTTTTCCGAGTAGCGGAACCAGGTGCGGCGGTTCTTGATCCGCAGGCTGTCCATTTCCTTGGTGGTGTAGTAGCTGCCGACCCGCTTGACCTGATACCCCAGGGAGGTCAGCAGATCGGGCAGATCGGTCTCCCTGGCGGTCTCCAGCTCGGCCTCGGTAAAGCGTCCATCTGTGTCAGGCATCAATATCCCGTCCGGGGGAGCGGGGTGGGCTTGCCGTACACCGTTGTCACCCAGCGGCTGACGGCCTGTACCCACACGCCGTTATAGGTGCCGCCCACATCGGCCACATTCACAAAGGACGTGGTGGTGATGTTGGAAATGGCGGTGCAGTACAGCATGGGCTTCTCCACCTGGGCAAAACCGGCGGGGGCCTGTCCAAAGACAAACATGATCTCGGTCACGCGCTCGTTGGAGGCCAGCCCCAGGGCTGTGGCGGACGCGGCCAGGGTGTAGTTCTTACTGGTGGACAGGTTATCCGCCAGCGTCCGGGGTTCGCCGCCGTTGACGCGGTAGGTGATCTTATAGGTGCCGGGGAAGTTGTAGGTGCCGGTCACGATGCTGTCCAGCCGGACCTCGGCAGGGAGCGTGTCGCGCCAGTAGAAGGACTGGAGCATGACGTTGGAGCTGTTGGCAATGTCGGAAAGTACATAGCGCACCGGCTGGCCCGCCATCTGAATCTGCTTCTCGTAAGCCCGTTTCCGCTTGGATTTGGCCTCCTCCGCA